>JAEETB010000422.1 GCA_016286575.1 Prevotella sp. | reverse complement strand
ATTTCAAAGTTGCACCCAATTTGCACCCATTTTCAAAAATCACACACCGCTTGCCCCCTTCTTCTTGCAGTTTACCAACATAAAAAAGATCTATTGCTATTCAACAGTCATCGATTTTCTATCCAACTAAAGAATACTTTTCCTTTTCGACAATTGCAATTACGACTAAAAGCATTACCTTTGCACAAAATTTAGTTTTATAACAAGAAAAATGAAAAAAGTTAGTGTTTCCGTAAAAAAACGAGGGGTCTGAAGTGTCTTATATATAGAAGTGCCCTAAAACGGGGTGCAAATAACAAAAGACTGATATGCTTGATAAGAGAATACTTGAACAGCTTTTCCGCCGGAACTACAGCGAGATGATTCATCTGGCCAGAGTCTTGTTGGGCGATGACGGCGAGGCTGAGGACGTGGTGCAGGACATCTTCCTGCGGATTGCCGACAGCGACATTCCGCCCAAGAACGACAGTTATCTTTTAACAGCCGTGCGCAATGCCTGTCTGAACGAGATACGGCAAATGCAACTGCACGAGCGGGTGAAGAACCTATTGCCTATTGAAACCGAAATTGATCAGCAACCTATTGACAAACAACAGGAACAAATTGACAATATTTCGGCTTTCGTGGACGAGCAACTGGAAGAACCACAACGTAGCATTTTCCATCTCCGTTTCGACGAAGATCTGACTATTGCAGAGATTGCCCGTCGGCTTGGTCTGAATCCGAATACCGCCTACAAGTATCTCGCCCAAAGCATTCAGAAAATCAGAAATCACTTCAAACGTTAAAAGAATATGGAAACGATTAACGACAACATCCGTCAGTTATTGGAAATGCTCGACAACCCCGAAGCATACACCGAGCAGGAAATCCAAGACATCATCAACCGTGATGAAGATACACGTGAGACCTACCGCATGATGGCAGAAGCCAAACGTAGCAGTCGCCAACATCAGGCAAACAAGCCCATTGATGTGGATGCTGCATGGCAAAAGTTCAATCAAAAAATCCAGCCCCAGCAACATAGTTTTGGCTGGATGAAGATTGCAGCCTCTTTCATCGGAGTATTGCTTGTGTCAGGTATTGCCTTTGCTGCCATTCAGATTGTAAGATACACACAGCAGCATACACCAAAGACTGAGGAGGTCATCAATACTCCAAAGTCCGCAAATGTTACTCCCGCTGATACGCTGACTACCGACACTATCGCAACACCACAGCCCATCATCTATGACAACATTCCACTGGAAAAGATGCTGCCAGAGATAGCCGCTCATTACGATGCTAAGGTCACGTTTGTCAATGACGAAGCCCGACAACTCCGCTTCCATTTTATGTGGCATCCGCAGAAGGGCATCGAAAAAGTCGTCAGTGACCTCAATCAGTTCGAGCGTCTGAACATTACACTGAACGATAATCAAATCACCGTAAAATAGTCAGCCGCCATGAACAGATATATTACTCTCATTCTTGCCCTGCTACTGACTGTCAGTACACAAGCACAGAAGCGAATATCGCGTGAATACAATAACGTATCCCTCTCTGATGCGCTGAGACAACTCAGTGAGCAACAGACGGGTTACACCATCTACTTCCTCTACAACGAACTGGAGGACTTTCGTATCACGACAACTGTCAAGAACAAGCATCTGCCCGAAGCCATCCAGCAAATGATAGGCTTCTATCCTATCCGCGTCACTACAAGTACCGAAGAGGAAGGAAAGAAGATCTTCGTGGAATGCATACAGAAAACGGAATCCCGCTACAAGGGCACCATCATTGACGAAACTGGTCAGCCCGTTGCATACGCCAATGTTTACCTGCTTCATCCATCTGATTCTACTCTCATAGGTGGAGGCGTAAGTAACGAGGCTGGTCTCTTCGTCATCCCCTGTGAAACAAATCCAGTCCTCGCCCGCATCTCCTTCATTGGATATAAGACCGTTTACAAATATTGTCATAGTACAGAACTCGGCACAATTCGGATGCAGCCCGACAGTTACAAGCTGAAAGGTGTGGAAGTAAAAGGTTCCCGTCCGTTGGTGAGAATCAAGGACGATGCCTTGCTGACAACTATAGAGGGAACCTACCTCTCGAAGATGGGTACAGGTAATGACGTCCTTGCCCATATCCCTGGTGTAATTCGCAATGGCAACAGCATTGAGGTTATAGGCCGTGGCACTCCGCTCATCTACATCAACGGACGGCAGATGCGCAACCAGAACGAACTTGACCAATTGAGCAGCGATCAAATCAAGGACGTGGAGGTGGTGATGACTCCAGGAGCCAAATACGACGCTACCGTCAAGGCCGTCATCCGCATCAAGACCATTCGTCCCGTCGGCGAGGGTTTCAGTTTCAACAGTCGCACGGTAGCGGGCGTGAACCACTACGTCTATGGATTGGAGGAACTGAACCTGAACTACCGCACGGGCGGACTTGACATCTT
>JAEETB010000421.1 GCA_016286575.1 Prevotella sp. | reverse complement strand
GCACCCTTCTCCTTGTCAGCGCAGTTCTCAGCACCCAGACCGATGATGTCCTGATCGAGGAACTGTGCGATAGAAGCGAGGTGGATAAACGGTGTGCAGATTACTACACCACAGTTGGGCTTGTCAGCCTTCAATGTCTCATTCAGCTCCTTTGCAAGAGCGATACCATCCTGGAGATTCATGTTCATCTTCCAGTTTCCTGCTACGATTTTCTTTCTCATAATTTTATTTTCTTTGTTTAAAGGGTTATTGTCTTTGATGGCCTTTTTGGCCTTGTCTGCATATTTCTTGTTTTGCGATCTGACCCAACGGCTCCACGCCCAGAGACGATCAGCGATGGTAAGGAGCACGAGCGGCAGCACGAACCACGTGAGGATCCACAGGATCTTGCTGGCTACATTATCAGAGGGCAGTTGGCCCAGTTCGATATCTTCGAGGCGACCAATGAATTCCTGTTCGTCGGGCAGCGCATTATGACTCCATTTGCGAATGATCACACCATCCTTCAGCAGCACGAGCCCTGGGTTTGAGCGGATGATGGTCTTTAGTGTGATGTCATCCGTCTGACAGAACGGATAATCTGCACCAGTCATGTCGCACCAACGATTGATGGCCTTCTCAGGACTGGCCGTCAGACAATAGAAGGGGTACTCGTTGTCGTGACTGTACTCGTAGATCTGATTTAGTTCATCGAGCTGTGAGTCGTCAGCCTGTTCCAGATGTGGTGAGATCATCAGAAAGGTGTAGCCTTTGTCGTTGAGCACCTGTTCTGTGATATCTTCCCCCTCTTCTGTGGTCTCTATAAAGAAGTCTGCGAATGGCGAGTCCTCTCCATCCATCATTTTTTGCCAGCCTTCCCTGATATTCGCTCCTATGTGATAAGGACGGAAGTCGAATTGGGGCAGGGTATAGAGACTGCGTCCGGAAATGACCACGAGGATGAAGATGGCCGAGTAGTTCATCACAATCCACTGGTTGGGCTCACTGATGAGTCGTGGCATCTCAAGTGGCCATCGCCATACGATGATGGCCAGGATCAGCAGGATGACATTCTTCCACAATGTCTGCCAGTTGGTGAGTACCAGGGCGTCGCCAAAGCAGCCACAGTCGTGGATGGGGTCGGCGAGTGCCAGCCAGAGGGTGAGCAGGGTCATCGCAGCAAGCATCACGAGGACAATCTTTGAAACGAGCCTGCGCCTGATGGCGAAGAGCAGACAGCTGCCCAGGATAAACTCGGCTGCCGAAAGCAATACAGAGGCAGAGAGCGTAACGAAGTCAGGCACATAACGACCTAATCCCCAAACTGTCAGGTAGTCCTGTATCTTATACTGTGTACCTAATGGATCGACCGCTTTGACGAATCCGGATAGGATGAACGTGACGGCGAGCACCAGTCGGCAGATATTAACAGCGAATTTCTTCACTCTGATAATTTAATTACTCCAAAGACCGCGTAGTTGATAATGTCCATATAGTTGGATCCGATGCCTTCACTGACCTTCAGCTGCTCGCCACGTTCCTCGAGATCCTCGATTTCCTTGATGCGTTCGATCTTGGTGAGGATGAGGTCGGTATAGCTGCTGACACGCATCGAGCGCCATGCCTCGTCATAGTCGTGGTTCTTCTTTTTCATCAGCTCAAGTGCTTCGTTGGCAAACTGGTCGTAGAGACGCATCGCCTGTTCATTGGGCATGTCGACAGTATCGGCAAAGCCCTCGCTGAGCTGGATGAGTCCCACGATGCCGTAGTTGATTAGTGCGATAAACTCAGGACGGATGCCTTCGCCCACCTTCGATTCTTTCTTGATCTCAAGCGAACGAATACGTTTGGCCTTGATGAAAAGTTGGTCGGTAAGAGCCGTTGGTCGCAGGATGCGCCAAGAGGCTTTGTAGTCATGAAGCTTCTTCTCGAACAGCGCCCTGCATTCGGCAAGTGCTTGTTCAAATTGAGCGTTTGTCTTCTCCAAATAGTCCATATCGGGTGCAAAGGTAAGAAATAAAAATGAAAAAATGACATTTTTTCGTTTTTTTATTCTTTCTGCTTCTGATGTATGTAGCGGATTTTCATGCCCAACGTCTCGAATTGCGTACGGATGGAGTCACGTTTCATACGAGTGCGAGTCAACAGTGTCAGTTCTTCGGGCGTAGCCTTCAAGGCTTTCTTGTGTTCATCTACCTGTGCCTGCAGGGCTTCGAGCTCCTGATTGGCTGCTTGTAGCAGACTGTCAGTACGGGCCATCTCGTCCTGAGCCGCCTTCAGTTCGATCTCCTGATGCAGTTTCAGTGCACCTTTACGGGCTTCCACGATGGTCGGATAGGTCTTCCGCAGAGAGTCGATGTCCTTACTGGCAGCATCGAGATCGCCTTGCTCGAAGTGGGTCTGCGCTTCCATGAGGAGTTTTTGGGCTTCCTGCTTGGCATTGTCGCCACAGGCTGCAAGCATGAGGGCTGCT
>JAEETB010000420.1 GCA_016286575.1 Prevotella sp. | reverse complement strand
CCACCTGTTTTTCTTCTCCAATGCGATTCACCTTGCCGGATTCCAGGAATGATTATTTCACGTTATAAGTGTGAATGGACAATCCCCGCGCGGATGGCAGATAGTTGATGCCCCACCAGCAGATCTGAAGACAGACGAAACTCATGAGCAGGATGACACAGGCGGCCTGCCACTCACCGGGCTTGGCCTTGCGCAGGTGCATGTACACCAGATAGCAAAGCCACGTGGCGGCAGCCCAGGTTTCTTTGGGATCCCAGGCCCAGTAGGTTCCCCAGGCCTCTTTGGCCCATAGCGCGCCGAAGAGCATCCCGAATGTCAAGAAGGCCAGGCCCACATAAACCAGATTGTCCGTAAGGTTGATCTCCTTCTCCGTGGTCTTCCCCTTCCGGATAAGCATGTACACGGCCATGACCGTGGCAGCGCCCAGCAGCGCATAGGAGAACATATACACGATGACGTGCGGCGCGAACCAGGGACTCTGCAGGGCCGGCATCAGACTCTTGGAGTGAATGCCCGGTTTGAGCAGGTTCACACAGATGAACACGAAGGAGAGCAGCGTACTGAAACTCAGGATCCATTTGTAGCGCCAGCGGCTGTAGACGATGATACCGGCAACCGGCAGGAAGAAAGAATACCATAGGCGGGTCTCTCCCATCGTCCGCAACGGTGGACGTTCCAGCGAGATCCACATCCCCAGGATGAAGGCGAAGAACAAGGCGATGCCGGTCAGCGTGCAGGCATACACAAGCGGCTTGCGCTCTTTCCAGGCAAAGAATGCGCCTGCGGCCCATAAGAGAACCGCTGTCAGCGCGAACCAGACAAACGAATCCCAACTCATGATCTCATCGGTTTAGGGGCCATGAAGAGCATCAGGCACAAAGCGCCTGCAATCATCATGAAAATGCCGATGTACACCCACAGGATCCAGGGATCATGTACCAGCTGGAATACGCTGTAGGGGCTCTCGGTGCCGTATTTCACATCATAGCCGTACTGGTAGACCTTCCAGCCGTTCACCTTCAAGGGCTTATTCACTTCCACCGTTCCCTGAACCGCCTTTCCATCTTCCGTATAGACGGTAATGTCCGATGCGAAACGCTTAGGCGTATGGTCCGGATACTCTTCCAGGGTGAACTTGTGCAGTTCGATGGCCAGGCCCGGCTCGTGTACCGTTCCGGCATCGTCCACGGCCCGCCACTCCGGTTCCCCCGTGAAGGCGGTCAGCTGCAGGCTCTGCGTATCGGCACTTCCCAGCGTAGCGGAAACGATGGCGACCACGACGCCCAGATGGTTCAGAATGAACGGGATCTCCTTCACTTTCCAACGGAGGAGATGGTTCAGAGCGGCCAGGGCCGAAATCACCATCATCCAGGTCCAGATCAGGACGAATGGCCAGAACCGCAGCATCTGGCTCAGCCAAGGCATCCCACCCACACGTACCTGCGGAAGCAGGCCCATCAGGATGGTAAGGGCCGCGGCGTACACCAAACAGGGAACGGCCGCTCCCGCATGCATCATCCACTCGAAAGCATAGACTTTACGACCCAGCGCGAACATCACGCCGACAGCGGCCAGCAGCAGGATCAGCACGATCAAGTTGACCGGCCAGGCAAAGAGCTCCCACCGGATGGGGCCCGTCGCCACCTGCAGCAGCATTCCCGCAAAAAGAAGGCCTCCTCCGATGAGGAAGCCCTCCTTCATTTTCCAAGGTTTAACCCACATGCTTCTTAATAATCAAGCAGTTTGCCGTTCTCCTTGGCCATGGACAGCCACTGCGGGACGATGGATTCCATAAAGGCGGCCTTCTTGCTCTCCATGGCAGCCATATCCAGTCCGATGTAGGCCTGCGCCTTGGCCTTGGTGGAGATGTCCGGCATCGGCACATCGCCGGTGAAGCCGTGCCGGGCCAGGACCTTGGCAATCTTCAGGCGCGCTTCCTGAGCATAGGTGACTCCCTTGCCCATCAGGCGGAGCACTTCCTGCGGAGCATGGAAAGAAGCGCCATGGGAGGCGACGGCATAGTCCCAGCGCCACTGGCTCTTGCGGATGTCCTGCAAGGCGTCCTTCATCTCTGCCTCAGTCGCTCCCTGATCCCAGGCGAACTTGGCTTCGATATGGGCCTTGGCCAGGATGTCCTCCAACTGGTCACGAACCTCCAGGCACTTCTCCTGACGCTCGTACACGTTCTGCCGGAGCGTCTCCTCACTCTCGCGGTGGCACACCAGGCAGGTGCGGTCCATCTTTGCCAGCGGGCTCTGGATGTGGTGGTCGGAGTATTTCACGCCACCGTCGGCGACATAAGGCATATGGCAGTCGGCGCAGGTTACTCCCCGCTGGCCGTGGATGCCCTGCAGCGAGGTCTCATAGCCGGGGTGCTGGGCCTTGAGGATGGGGGCCTTGGACAACGCGTGGATGTAGTCGGCATAGCCCATCTCATCGTAGTACTTCTCCGCAT
>JAEETB010000419.1 GCA_016286575.1 Prevotella sp. | reverse complement strand
AACCCAGCTCGCGTACCGCTTTAATGGGCGAACAGCCCAACCCTTGGGACCTACTACAGCCCCAGGATGCGATGAGCCGACATCGAGGTGCCAAACCACTCCGTCGATGTGAACTCTTGGGAGTGATAAGCCTGTTATCCCCAGGGTAGCTTTTATCCGTTGAGCGATGGCAATCCCACTTTATACCACCGGATCACTAAGTCCTACTTTCGTACCTGCTCCACCCGTCGGTGTCGCAGTCAAGCTCCCTTCTGCCTTTGCACTCTTCGAATGGTTTCCAACCATTCTGAGGGAACCTTTGAGCGCCTCCGATACGCTTTCGGAGGCGACCGCCCCAGTCAAACTCCCCACCAGACATTGTCCCAAACCCGGGTAACGGGTTATGGTTAGAAACCCAATACTGAAAGAGTGGTATCCCAACAGCGACTCCGACACAACTGGCGTCATGTCTTCAACGTCTCCCACCTATCCTGTACATTCAGCATCGAATCCCAGTATCAAGCTAGAGTAAAGCTCCATGGGGTCTTTCCGTCCTGGCGCAGGTAACCAGCATCTTCACTGGTACTTCAATTTCACCGGATGTATTGTCGAGACAGTGCTCAAATCATTACGCCTTTCGTGCGGGTCGGAACTTACCCGACAAGGAATTTCGCTACCTTAGGACCGTTATAGTTACGGCCGCCGTTTACTGGGGCTTAAATTCAAAGCTTCGCTTGCGCTAACCTCTCCTCTTAACCTTCCAGCACCGGGCAGGCGTCAGCCCATATACCTCACCTTTCGGTTTCGCATAGACCTGTGTTTTTGTTAAACAGTTGCTTGAGCCTATTCTCTGCGACCTATTTCTAGGCACCCCTTCTCCCGAAGTTACGGGGTCATTTTGCCGAGTTCCTTAACAATACTTCTTCCGTCGGCCTTAGGATTCTCTCCTCATCCACCTGTGTCGGTTTACGGTACGGGTTTTAATAAAGCTATAGCGGCTTTTCTTGACAGTGGGCTCACATGCTTCGCTACTCTTTTTCGCTCCCTATCACGTCTTCGGATTGTAAAGCGGATTTGCCAACTCTACTCCTACCTCGCTTCGACCGGTTTATCCATTCCCGGCTCATGCTCTCCCTCTGTGTCCCCACAGTTCTGTTTATTAAAAGTACTGGAATCTCAACCAGTTGTCCATCGACTACGCTTTTCAGCCTCGCCTTAGGCCCCGACTTACCCAGGGCAGATCAGCTTTACCCTGGAAACCTTAGATATTCGGCCGAAAGGATTCTCACCTTTCTCTCGCTACTCATTCCGGCATTCTCTCTTCAAAACTCTCCACTGCTCCTTATCGGTACAGCTTCGTCGTGTTTTCAATGCTCCTCTACCAATGTATAAATACATTCCTAAGCTTCGGTGTCGTGTTTTAGCCCCGGACATTTTCGGCGCAGGACCTCTCGACTAGTGAGCTATTACGCACTCTTTGAATGTGTGGCTGCTTCTGAGCCAACATCCTAGTTGTCTTCGAAATCCCACATCCTTTTCCACTTAACACGCACTTTGGGACCTTAGCTGTAGGTCTGGGCTGTTTCCCTTTTGACTACCCAACTTATCTCGTGCAGTCTGACTCCCATACATCATCTTTACGGCATTCGGAGTTTGATAATCTTCGGTAAGCTTTGACGCCCCCTAGGATATTCAGTGCTCTACCTCCGCAAGACTAATATGAGGCTAGCCCTAAAGCTATTTCGAGGAGAACCAGCTATCTCCGGGTTCGATTGGAATTTCTCCCCTACCCACACCTCATCGCCACCCTTTTCAACGGATGTGCGTTCGGACCTCCATTGCCTTTTACGGCAACTTCATCCTGGACATGGGTAGATCACCCGGTTTCGGGTCTACGTACACTGACTTTACGCCCTTTTCAGACTCGGTATCCCTTCGGCTCCACTGCTTAACAGCTTAACCTTGCCAGTGTCCGTAACTCGCCGGACCGTTCTACAAAAAGTACGCGGTTCATCATATAAAGATGTTCCACAGTTTGTAAACACAGGGTTTCAGGTTCTCTTTCACTCCCCTCCCGGGGTCCTTTTCACCTTTCCTTCACAGTACTATTCTCTATCGGTCACTAAGGAGTATTTAGCCTTACGGGGTGGTCCCCGCGCGTTCCCACAAGGTTCCTCGTGTCTCGTGGTACTCTGGATCCTACTGTCTTACTCTCGATTTCGAATACATGGCTTTCACATTCTTTGGCTGAACTTCCCAGATCATTCTTCTATCAATTGTAATAACGTATGTAGTCCGAACCCCGAAGTGCACGCACTTCGGTTTGGGCTCTTTCCATTTCGCTCGCCGCTACTTTGGAAATCGATGTTTCTTTCTCTTCCTCCGGCTACTTAGATGTTTCAGTTCACCGGGTTCCCTTCCTTACACTATGGATTCATGTAAGGATACATGAAGTTTGTTCATGTGGGTTTCCCCATTCAGA
>JAEETB010000004.1 GCA_016286575.1 Prevotella sp. | reverse complement strand
AACGGAGATTAATTGTAACCTCCTCAAAAAAGGAAGAAATCAATAATTAATCAAGATGAAAAACACCTTGAGGACGGGTAAATGGGATAAAAATGGATAAAAATCGAGAAAAAAGGTGGTGCAAACGTTGGTGGGAGGTGGTGCAAACGTGCTCCACACTCCCACCAAAATGGTGCTAACTATCAGGAAATCAAAGTGGTGCTACTGCTTGGGCTCATTTTTTCCGAGATTGTCGATGGTGATAGCTTTGGCGGCCTTTTCTTTCTTAGCATCTACAACTTTTGCATATATTTGAGTGGTCTTGACATTAGTGTGTCCCATCATTTTGCTGACGGTAAAGATGTCAGTTCCATTTGTAAGTTGTAGCGTCGCATAACTGTGCCTGAAACAGTGGAAGGTAATGTGCTTGGTGATTCCTGCTGCTTCAATCCATTTCTTGACAGGCCGATTAATCCACGAAGGATCCATGAGTCCTTCAAACACAAGTCTGTCAGGATCACGTCTCTCTCCGCATAGTTCATAGGCTTGGTCTGATATAGGCATGTATTCGACGCCATCTGTCTTTTCCTGATTGAAGTTGATGCGCCAAGAATCATTGTGCCTAACTATCTGCCCCCATTTCAGTTCTTTGATGTCACAGTGTCTTAATCCAGTCAAGATTGAGAAAAACGAGGCTCTTCTCAAGATGTTGTTAGAGCAAGGTGTGTCTGCCAACTTGTTTACCTCTTCAATGGTAAGCACTTCGCGCCTGCTTTCCTTCGTTGGGATATTCTTTACTTTCTCACTGATGTCAATAGTAAGATATTCGTCAATAAAGGCTTGCTTGAGTCCGGCTTTGATGATGGAGAAGTATGTTGAAGCTGTGTTTTGTGAGATAGGTCCTTTCTTGGAACCCCCTTGTGGGGCTGTGAGAAGGAACATCTTAAATTCTTCCATCCATTTTACCGATATGGTCGAAAATGGTATAGGCTTGTTCTCTGAGAAGATTTCAAGGAGAGCTGCTACACGATTCCAGTTGACAATAATGGAATCTGAAGAATTGGGGTGACGAGAATAAGTAATCTTCTTGAAGTACTCAATAAAGTCCTGCTCAGAACGCTCATTCTGTGCCGCAATCTCGCTTTCCTTGTCAGTATAAAGTGATTGGTTGTCGTATTCGTGCTGGCGTAGTTTCCTTACGTTGTCTGCATAGATACAAGATTCTTGATCGAGGGTAGAACGGCACATAATAATGCCATTGATGTCTCGTTTGGGCTTAAAACCGGATGATCGGGTAGAGGATGACTTGTCCCAGATGGGAGTGGTGATTGTCCTATTGACAGATTCCACTATCCGTTCCACCTTATTGCCAGCTTTTACTACAGGGTAGGCTTCAACAATGAGATACCATTCCTCTTTATACTGTGATTTGCGGAGTTTAACCGTAACTTTCGTATGTGCTAATGGTTTCTTCATAAGCTCTTATAAAGTTTGTCGATTTCCTTTTTGGGGGCATACACATAATTGCCTATCTGACGGGTTGGGATGGAATACTTCCTAATGTGAGCCCAAACAGTGCTGTCGTCAATTCGGTACTTCTTGGATATTTCCCCAATTGTATAACAATCCTCTGGCTCCAAGCTATATAGTCTTGGTAGGGGCTTGTCTTTTTCTATTGGCTCCTCACGCTTAGGGAACATTTTTTCAAGTTCTGTCCTTTTTATCCGTGTCAGTCTTTCCCCTATATTTATATAAGGTATAGCCCCTTTCTTTATCAGACGGTAAATCGTGTCTCGCCCGATGGAGTACATGGCTACAGCTTCCGCTACAGAGATATATTCTCTTGCATCCGGAACTTTCTGGGCAATTTGTTTGAATTGCTCAGCCTTTTTAGCTGCTGCCTTTTTCTGCTTATAGGCCATGTCAATGCAGTGCTTAGAGCAGTACTTAGACTCGAGCGTCTTTGCAATGAAGGTTGCTCCGCACATTTCGCATTTCCGTTTAATCTGAAATTTTAAAGCTGGCATATTTTCGTCCTTTTAATATGTATTAATCCGTATAAGTATTTTTAAGTTGCATCTCATCGCCAATTAAGTCGTGTCGCAAATATGTCGCAAAATTACGGTAAAAATCCGAAAAAAGCAAGAAATGAAACAAAGTTTAACAATAACAAAAAGTGGTGTAACCACTTGGATTACACCACTTTTTTATGATTTTCTTATTGTTGCTTATCTATTCTTACTTCACCTCCTCGAAGTCGGCGTCCTGGATGTCGTCGGCTTTGTTGCCGCTGGCCTGCTGGCCTCCTGCCTGCTGGCCTCCAGTGAACTGGTCACCGCCAGGCTGGCCGGCTGCGCCAGACTGCTGGTACATCTGCTGTGAGGCAGTCTGCCAAGCAGTGTTCAAGGCTGCGATAGCAGTGTCGATGGCAGCGATGTCGCCTGCCTTGTGAGCATCCTTCAGCTGCTGCAGAGCCTGCTCGATGGCTGGCTTGTGCTGAGCTGGAATCTTATCGCCAAGCTCCTTCAGCTGGTTCTCAGTCTGGAAGATCATAGAGTCAGCCTGATTCAGTTTGTCAACGCGCTCGCGCTCCTTCTTATCGTTCTCGGCATTCTGCTCTGCCTCAGCCTTCATACGGTTGATCTCATCCTGTGACAGACCAGATGAGGCCTCGATACGGATGGCCTGCTCCTTGCCTGTGGCCTTATCCTTGGCAGAAACTTTCAGGATACCGTTGGCGTCGATATCAAAGGTTACCTCGATCTGAGGAATACCACGACGTGCAGGAGCGATACCAGTCAAGTTGAACTGACCAATACTCTTGTTCTGAGCAGCCATTGGGCGCTCACCCTGAAGCACGTGGATGGTTACCTCTGTCTGATTGTCAGCTGCGGTAGAGAATACCTCGCTCTTCTTGCAAGGAATGGTTGTGTTAGCATCGATCAGCTTGGTCATCACACCACCCATGGTCTCGATACCCAGTGTCAGAGGAGTAACGTCAAGCAATACGATGTCGCCTACGCCACCTTCCTTGTTCAGGATAGCACCCTGGATTGAAGCACCTACGGCAACCACCTCATCAGGATTTACACCCTTAGAAGGCTCCTTGCCGAAGTAGTTCTTAACCAGCGTCTGAACAGCTGGGATACGGCTTGAACCACCTACGAGGATCACCTCGTCGATATCGGCAGTTGTCAAGTGCGCATCAGCGATAGCCTTCTGGCATGGAGCCAGACAAGCCTGGATCAGATCGTGAGCCAGCTGCTCGAACTTGGCACGAGTCAGCGTCTTAACCAAGTGCTTTGGCACACCACCTACAGGCATGATGTAAGGCAGATTGATCTCTGTGCTTGTAGATGAGCTCAGCTCAATCTTAGCCTTCTCAGCAGCCTCCTTCAGACGCTGCATAGCCATAGGATCGCTCTTCAGGTCAGCACCCTCGTCGTTCTTGAACTCCTGTACCAGCCAGTCGATGATTACCTGGTCGAAGTCGTCGCCACCCAGGTGCGTATCACCATTGGTAGAAAGTACCTCGAATACGCCACCACCGAACTCAAGGATAGAGATATCAAATGTACCACCACCGAGGTCGAATACGGCAATCTTCATATCCTTGTTAGCCTTGTCAACACCGTATGCCAGAGCTGCGGCTGTAGGCTCGTTCACGATACGCTTCACATCCAGACCGGCAATCTGACCAGCCTCCTTGGTAGCCTGACGCTGAGAGTCAGAGAAGTAGGCAGGTACGGTGATGACAGCCTCTGTAACCTCCTGTCCGAGATAGTCCTCTGCAGTCTTCTTCATCTTCTGAAGAACCATAGCAGAGATCTCCTGCGGTGTGTACCTGCGACCGTTGATATCTACACGGGGATAACCACCCTCATTTACAACAGAATAAGGTACGCGAGCAATCTCCTTCTCGGTCTGCTGCCAGTTCTCGCCCATGAAACGCTTGATAGAGTAAACAGTGTTCTTTGGATTGGTGATAGCCTGACGCTTGGCAGGATCACCGATCTTACGCTCACCATTCTCAACGAAACCAACGACTGAAGGCGTTGTACGCTTACCCTCGCTATTGGCAATAACTACAGGCTCGTTACCCTCGAATACGGCAACGCAGCTGTTGGTAGTTCCTAAGTCAATTCCAATAATCTTTCCCATAATCTATTTTTTTTAATTAATAATTTCTATTTAATCCCTGGCTTGCGCCAACCCCTCATAAAGAGAGTTTAAAGGACAAAAAACCACGAAACGAATAGCAAAGCATGTGCCAAAATGTCGTTTTTTGCTAAAAATGTTTTTTGTCACGTCATTTTGGCACAAATAATTTGGTGTTTCGCGGGAATTAATTTATCTTTGCAGTCAGAATTCTATAATAAAACTATCGGTAGTCATGAAAAAAGTGATTTTAACGGCCTTGATGGCGCTTGTCTTTGTGGCAGCCTCGGCTCAGGAGAATTCCTACATTGTAAAGACTCGCAACGTCAAGAAGGGTGTGATGCCTGAATTGTCTCAAGACCTGGAAACCCTTTTAAAGGAGGAACAGGCGGCAGCGGATTTCATTGGACAGAACTTCAAGTTCTATAGTCTGTGTGACTGGGAAGAAGGCATGAAGTTCATGGTGTTGCCCGAGAAGTACGACCTGGTGGTAAAGACCTTTACTGATGCCTCTACTGGTAAGGAGGTGAGCAGTATGCCCTTGAAATATAAGATTATGATCTACAAGGGACATACCGAGGGTCCTGATGGTCATGCGCGTATTAATTTTGTCTGTCAGGACAATGGCAAAAATTACTATTATGAGATTCCTAGTGGCTCGTTTGATGACTATTGCTATTCGAAGACAGGTGTGCCTACGTTGGCTTACTTGGGCGATGTCGACATTGCGAGGGATAAGCTGATGGGTAAGACACTGTATACCAAGACACAGTTCTATCGCATTGATACGGATTATGACACTGATGGTTTCCAGGACGTCATTGTTGATAAGGGCATGCAGGTGAAGGTGACAGCCATAGGTGTCGGCACACGTAGTTTCCCGGTGAAGATTATCGTGGAGGATAAGGATGGTAATGAGTTCTATCAGAATGTGGCCATCTCCAAGACCAATTGTGGTATGCGTGATGATGAGTTTGTTACAGACAATGCCAAGTATCTGTTTAAGAACTCTTTCGAGCTTGTAGATGACATTATGGCAGTCAACAGTTATAATTATAGGGTATATCTGGGTAGGATTATCCACACGAAGTATCCTACATTTATGTTGAACGAGGTTACCAAGAAAGTACAGGCTATCCCACGTATGGCAGAATATCAGATTGAGAGCATTACACCTCACAAGACTGACGACAAGGCGACTATTAAGTTGAAGAATACCACTCTGGGTACCTTCTTCTTCATCGATATGGTACTTGACAGTCATCGTGCAGAAAATCAGGAAGACTATTTCGGATATATCTTTGCTCCTGGTCCTGGCAAGAAGGTTCAGACATCTGAGGGCAGCCGTGCGATGATTCGTCAGGGTCACGTGGGTATCGGTTTCTCAGAGGATGAGGTGATGATGGCTGCTGGTGAGCCTAATAAGATTGTGCAAGGTCAGAATGGTATGTACACGTGGATATTCAACCGCTCGAACAATAAACTGTTGTATGTTGATTTTGACGGCACAGGATCTGTATCAAAGTATTACACCAAGGATGGCCCTGCTGCGGCCAAGAGTCCAAGTTCGAAGAGACCAAATACAAAGATTGTTCCTAAGAAGAAAGCACTTAAGAATGGTACACCACTCTAAAGTGGAAACGACATAATAATCCCCCAACCGTTTGGCTGGGGGATTATTTTATAGTGTTTGTGCTTTAGTAATAGCTTCCATGATCTTTGCTTCCAATTCCTCGCATAGTTCAGGATTATCTTTCAGCAATTCCTTGACGGCATCACGTCCTTGACCTAATTTCAAGTCGCCGTAGCTGAACCATGAGCCACTCTTCTTGATGATGTTGTATTCAACACCCAGGTCGACAATCTCACCAATCTTCGAGATACCTTCACCGAAAGTAATCTCAAACTCTGCCCTACGGAAAGGAGGAGCCACCTTGTTCTTTACCACCTTGACTTTCACAAGGTTTCCGATAGGCGTGTCACCATCCTTCAAGGTCTCTTTCTTGCGGATGTCTATACGTACGGAAGCATAGAACTTCAGGGCATTACCACCTGTCGTTGTCTCTGGGTTGCCAAACATCACACCGATCTTTTCACGAAGCTGATTGATGAAGATACAGGTTGTCTTCGTCTTGGAGATGGTTGAGGTCAGCTTACGCAGTGCCTGACTCATCAGACGGGCCTGCAGGCCTACTGCAGAGTCACCCATATCGCCCTCAATCTCCTTCTTTGGTGTCAGGGCAGCCACAGAGTCGATGACGATGATATCGATGGCACTTGAGCGGATCAGGTGGTCTGCAATCTCCAGTGCCTGTTCGCCGTTATCGGGCTGAGAGATCAGAAGGTTGTCGACATCGACACCCAGATGCTCTGCGTAGAAACGGTCGAAGGCATGTTCTGCATCGATGAATGCAGCGACACCGCCTGTTTTCTGACACTCTGCAATAGCATGAATAGCCAATGTGGTCTTACCTGATGACTCAGGACCGTAGATCTCGATGATTCGTCCCTTGGGATAACCTCCCACACCCAGTGCAGCATTCAGACTGATGCTACCAGTAGGAATCACCTCTACGTTATCAATCTTTTCATCACCCATGCGCATGATGGCGCCTTTACCGAAGTCCTTCTCAATTTTGGCCATTGCAGCCTGCAGAGCCTTGAGCTTCTGCTGTTGCGGAGTCAGTTGCTCCGCAGCTTCTTCTTTCTTTGCCATAGCTTTAGAAATTTAAGAGTTAAAAATTATAGTTCGAGGTCGCCATCATGCACTTCGTGCCAAGGCAACCCTTGTTTGTTCAACTGTTCCATGAATGGATCAGGATCGAAGTCCTCCACGTTCCATACACCAGGTTTCTTCCAGATACCTTTGACGAACATCATCGCACCGATCATGGCAGGCACACCAGTGGTATAGCTGACTCCCTGCATACCAGTCTCCTTATAGGCTTCCTGGTGTTTGCAGTTATTGTAGACGTAATAGGTATGTTCCTGACCATCCTTGATACCACGGATGCGACAACCAATAGAGGTCTCACCCTCGTAGTTCTCACCTAAATCCTGAGGATTAGGCAGCACAGCCTTCAAGAACTGCAGAGGTACGATCTTCACCTTGACGGTCTTTTCGGGCTCATCAGCCAAAGGAGCCTCATAGACAATCTCGTCGATACGACTCATACCAATATTCTGGATTACATCGAGGTGTTTCAGATATTGTTCACCGAAGGTCATCCAGAAACGTCCTTGTTTGATGGTGGGATAGTTCTTTACCAATGACTCCAGTTCCTCATGGTGCAGTAGATAGCTCTCACGTGGACCGATGTTGGGGTAGGTCAGTGGCTTGTGGATCTCCAACGGTTCTGTCTCAATCCACTGCCCATCCTTATAATAGAGTCCTTTCTGGGTAATCTCACGGATGTTGATCTCTGGGTTGAAGTTCGTGGCGAAGGCATGATGGTGATCACCAGCGTTGCAGTCTACGATGTCCAGATAGTGGATTTCGTCGAAATGGTGCTTGGCAGCATAAGCTGTATAAACACCAGATACACCAGGATCGAAACCACATCCAAGGATGGCTGTCAGTCCTGCCTGCTCAAAGCGGTCCTTATAAGCCCACTGCCAGCTGTACTCAAAGTGAGCCTCGTCCTTTGGCTCGTAGTTGGCTGTATCGAGATAGTTACAGCCACAAGCCAGACAAGCATCCATAATCGTCAGGTCCTGATAGGGTAGGGCGAGATTGATGACAAGCTCAGGCTTGTAGCTGCTGAAGAGTGCCTTCAACTGCTCTACATCGTCAGCATCCACCTGAGCGGTCTTGATGTCCATCTTGTAGCCAGCCTTGTGAATGTCTTCCACAATTTTGTCACACTTGGCTTTGCGACGACTGGCAATCATAAAATCGGTAAACACGTCAGCATTCTGCGCAATCTTGAATGCTGCTACCGTAGCGACGCCTCCTGCGCCAATCATTAATACTTTAGCCATAATACTATTTACGATTTACTGATTTACGATTTACTATTTATATGATTCACGATTTACTATTGATCTCGTCGGCTCTGATGCCAAGGGCTGCCATCAGCGAATATCCCAGTATCTCCTGTCGGAAGTTTCCACCAGGCATTGGTTGCATGGCGAAGACTGTGATGCGCTTTTCGTCATCGTCCAGACGGTTGAGTGCCTCGCGAACCTTATTATATATATAAGTGTCCTCGGCATTGGGAATCACCATGATGCGCTTGACCTCCTTCTGAACAGCAACCATCTGTAGGGCGTCAGCAAGATAATCTTCTCCTCCAGCAATATCTTCCAGCGGATAGGCGTTGATGACAAACTCCCCCAGATGATCCTTGAAAGCCTTGCTGTTCAGTTCTTCTGTATAGTGGCCAGGAGTGAAGTTCTCCATCTGTGACTTGTCTTTCTGATGGATCAGCACTACTTGTGTCTCATGTTCTCCCTCGCGGATACCTCCATCAAGGGCAATGCAGTCGATCCACTTGGCGAAATCAGCCTGTGGAATCCTGCGTCCAATCATCCTTTCAAAGTTCACAATAAGTGAGAATGCGACTTTGTCGACATAGTCAGCATCGACCAAAATCACATTCTCACTCCACTTTGTTTGCTCTTGTAGGTTGTTGTTCATAACTAGCTGCAAAGTTACGAAGAATTTCCTAAACGAGCAAACTTTTCACGTTTTTTATATCAGCACGGACGTTTCTTCGGCAGGTTGAACACATCCTGCACTTCTTTCATCTGTTCCTCTGTCATGCCATCAGGTTCACTGCCCATAGAACGGGCACACATGTAGATGTTGGCAGCCTTGCAGAGTACGTCTGTCTGATCGAAGGCATCCATGATGTCCGTACCCACAGCTACCGTACCATGTTTCTCCCACAACACGACATCGTGGGTCTTGATCTGTTCGAGAGTAGCCTCTGCCAGTGCCACAGATGATGGCAAGGCGTAAGGTACGATACCAATGCCCAGAGGTGCAAAAGCCAGTGTCTCAGGTATCATCGACCACAGCACGCGTGTCATCTCATCCCCTTTCAAGAAACGTTGGATATGGCTCATGGCCACCAATTCGATGGGATGGGTATGCAGGGTCGCCTTGTAGCAAGAACCTGTCTCCAGCAGATAGTTCTGCAGTGCCAGGTGTGTGGGCAACTCTGACGTAGGTACCACGTTCTCGTCAGCGATTACCTCGTAAGAAGCACAATCGTCGAGAATACGGATGATACTGCCGTTCTGCATAGGCTCCTTGGCGAGGTCACGCATGCGCTTGCCAGTACCCTTGCAATAGAAGTACTTTCCCTTGAGCTGCGGCAATACCATACCAATCTGCTTCACTTCCGAGATGGCCTTCATGGCTTCGCAGGCGTCGTCCATATACTCAGTGACATTGACGGTGATGTTACCGCCATTGCGTTCTGCCCAGCCTTTCTGCCAGAGGTAGCCTGTCACCTCGGCTATCTGATATACGACCGCCTTCAGTTCTTCGCGGCCTTCCAAAATACTTTTCATATGATTACTCTTATAGCTTTAAATCAGTTGTGGGAGGAAACATGAGATGACCAAAACCACGATACCTACGATGAGTACGGTGATGGTCTTCTGTGAACAGCCCTTCCATTCTTTCAGGATGATACCCCAGACATTTGAGAAAACGACATTGAGCGCCATCAGGATACAGAAGGCGAGTGTGGTCAGTGTGGGTGATTCCGTGAGGAAACCCTTGCCTAATGACAGTCCGAAGAACTGTGAATACCAGAGGGCACCAGCCAACAGACAGAACAAGAGGTTATTGCCCCATACAGACGTTTTCTTATAGTCGCCCCACGTCTTATTGACTTGATTCTGGTAGAAGCAATAGACAGCGTTGGTGATGAATCCTCCGAAGGTCACAAGCAAGGTGGCTGGCAATGTACGGAACATCGGATCAGTCAGTTCACCGAAGTTGATACCCTTACCAAACTCGAGTCCCACATTGAAGCAACCACTCATAAATCCTGCAAGCAGGGCGATGGCCAGTCCTTTGGGGAAGTTGAAGTCCTTCACAGCAGCTTTCTTCTCCTCTTCAGAGAGTGAGGCAGCTTTCATGCTTCCAGCCACACCAATGATGGCGATACCAATCAGGGTAACCACTACACCCAGAATCACGGCAAAGGTCAGCGACTCCAGCGCATTGAGCTCAGGGAAGAAGAAGTTGAGCAGCACAGGTCCCATGATAGTACCCAGTCCTGCACAGGTGCCAAGGGCTATCGACTGTCCGAGGGCTACCCCTAGGTAACGCATGGAGAGTCCGAAAGTCAGGCCACCTACTCCCCAAAGTACACCAAAGAAGATGGTCATCCAGATGTTGAACGACTGTTCTGCAGTGAACAGCTCAAACAGGGAATGCCCTGCTGGCACAGCCAGCAGAGCACCCATGAACGGTAAGATCAGCCAGGCGAACACACCCTGCACAATCCAGTAGCTCTCCCACGACCAGTCCTTGATCTTATTGATAGGTACGTAGCAGCTGCTCTGGCAGAAGGCGCCAATGGCAATGATCAGTAATCCTAAAACAATCTCCATTATCTCTTAGAAGTAATCTCTTTCTCGTACTTTTGGATGGCAGCGATGTACTCCTCGCCTACAGGAACGTTGTTCTTCAGGTTGAAGTAATCGAATACGGCACCGAAAGGCATGCTCTTGGCTTCCTCCATCAGGGCAAGGCGCTCGAAGTTCTGACCCTTGTCCTCATACTCGCGTAGTTTGGCCTTTGGCTCGAGCAGTGCCTGCAGGATACACTTCTGAGTGGCACGTGTACCAACGAGGTAGGCTCCGATACGATTGATGGAAGCATCGAAGTAGTCAAGACCAACATGGGCACGATCCAAAGCATCGCAACGAACGAGTTCCTTGAACAGATCGAGTGTCTGGTCGTTCATGATGGTCACGTGGTCTGAATCCCAGCGAACTGGGCGAGACACGTGGAGCATCAGCTCAGGAACGTACATCAGCAACGTAGAAACGAAGTCTGATACATTCTCCGTCTGCTCGTAGTGACCAGTGTCGAGGGTGTACATCTGCTTACGGGTAGCACAGTAGGCTGTATAGAAGTCATGTGAACCTACGGTATAGCTCTCCAGTCCGATACCAAACAGCTTGGCCTCGAAACAGTTCTTGACACCATCCAGCTTCTCCTCCATGATCTCATCGAGTGAGGCTGCGAGGATCTCACGATACTTCTTACGCTGTACAGGCATATCCTTCGAACCATCATGTACCCAGATGTTCATGATACAAGGATCGTTCTGAGCCTTACCCATTGCATCGGCAATACGACGACAACGCTTGGTGTGCTCAATCCAGAAGTCACGGATACCCTTGTCTGGATTCGACAGCGTCAGTTCACCACTCTTGGGGTGTGAGAACGAAGTAGAGTTGAAGTCGAGCTTCATGTTGTTCTCCTTAGCCCAATCGATCCAGCTCTGGAAGTGCTTTACCTCCACCTGGTCGCGATCTACGAACTGGCCTCCGAAGTCACCATAGATCTCGTGGAGGTTCAGACGATGATTACCAGCGATGAGGGTCTTCACAAATTCGATGTCCTGACGTACCTCGTCGATGTTACGGGCACGACCAGGATAGTTTCCTGTGGTCTGAATACCACCACTGAGGGCCTCGTTGCGCTCGAAACCTACGACGTCGTCTGTCTGCCAGCAGTGCAGTGAGATCTGCTGCTGCTCCAGCTGTTCAATGACCTTGTCTGTATTAACACCAATGGCTGCGTAGCGCTCTTTTGCTACGGCATAAGCTTTTTCAATCAGTTCTGCTTTCATAAATCGTTTGTTTTTTATAATGAATATTTAATGTTTAATCTTTAATGTTTAATATCCCTAGATACTTCTCGTAAGCCTCGTCCCATGCAGTTTGGTCTTGGGGCTCATATTTCACCAGTTCAAGCGAGTTGGCAATGATCTGGCGCATCTCCCAGATGTCCTTCACCAGTCCTGCTGCCTTGGCTTGTAACATGATGTTGCCAATGGCTGTACCCTCCTGAGGACCAGCCAAGACAGTAGTGCCAGTAGAGTTGGCTGTAAACTGGTTCAGATATTTGTTCAGACTGCCACCACCAATGATGTGCAGTACGTCGATGTCGAAGCTGGCAAACTCCTTGAGCCATCCAAACACCTGACGATAACGCAGGGCCAGAGAGTCGAAGATGCATCTGCAGATCTCTGCTGGTGTCTCTGGAACTGGCTGGTTGGTCTGTTGGCAATAAGACTGGATGGCACCAATCATCGACGAGGGGTTGGCAAACAGAGTATCATCTGGATTGATGAGGCTCCTGAAGGCTTCCACCTGCATAGCTGAACCCTGCAATTCTGGATGCGACAGTTTCCTGACCTCTTCAGGCCACTCCAGGCGACAACGCTCGTAGAGCCACATGCCACAAATATTCTTCAGGAATCGGGTCGTACCCTCGATACCACCCTCGTTGGTGAAGTTACGCTCGTAGCTCAGGTCGTTGATGATGGCATCTTTCGTCTCGATACCCATCAGACTCCATGTGCCGCTTGAGAGGTAGGCAAACTTCTCATCCTTGGCAGGAACAGCAGCCACAGCTGATCCTGTATCATGACCTGCTACGGCAATGACGGGCACAGGACCTAAGCCTGTCATCTTCTGCACCTCGTCAGTCAGCACACCGATCAATGTGCCTGGATTCACCATCTTACCAAACATGGAACGTGTCAGTCCCAGTGAGGCTAACAGACGTTCGTCGAGTTGTTTCGTCCTTGGGTCGAGCAACTCAGAGGTTGAAGCGATGGTATATTCGCAGACCTCGTTACCTGTGAGCATCCAACTCAGGGCATCAGGCACGAAGAGGATCTTCTTGGCATGCTTCAAGGCAGCATTGCCCTCGCGCCTCATGGCGTAGAGCTGGAAAATCGAGTTGAAGTTCATCAGTTGGATACCAGTCACATCATACACTTCACGCTTCGAGATGATGTGCTTCAGGTAGTCGTCCATTGCATCAAATGTAATAGGATCGCGATACGCGCGTGGGTTCCTTAATATAGCATTGTCTTCGCCAATCATGACGAAGTCCACGCCCCAGGTGTCGATACCTATCGATGAAATCTTCAAGCCTCTTCTGGCTACCTCCTTCAGACCCTTGATAATCTCGAAGTAGAGGGCGTAGATGTCCCAGTAGAAGTGCCCGCCTTGTTCAATGAGGTTGTTGGGGAAGCGTGTCACTTCCTCCAGGCTGAACTGTCCGTCTTCAATGTTTCCGATGATGGTGCGTCCACTGGTGGCTCCCAGATCAACGGCGAAGAAATAGCTTTTATTATTCATCTTTTTATTCTTTGATTAGCAGATTCGAGGGCAAAGGTACGTATTAAATGGCATTGTAGCCCTCATTATTTGATATTTGGACATTAATTTTTGATACGTGGCATATTTTTTCACTTTTTATGAGACACTTTTCACTTTTCTTTTGTACCTTTGCAGAAGAAATAATTAAAACAATAAAATAAACAAGTCAAAATGTCAACATTAACAATTCTTATTGTCATTGTCTTCTGCATTGGCTATCTTTGTATTGCCCTTGAGAGTCTGACAAAAGTCAACAAGGCAGCCATTGCCCTGCTGATGTGTGTGTTCTGCTGGACACTGCTCATGATGGGTCCTGCAGCTTATTATCCCGCCATCCCTGGCGAGAATGTGATACATCATATCGCTGAGGTCATCGAGCATCATCTGGGCGATGCCGCTGGTACCCTCTTCTTCCTGATGGGTGCCATGACTATCGTTGAGATTGTTGACTCCAATGGTGGTTTCAACTTTGTGCGTGATACGATGAAGACGCGCTCCAAGCGCAAGCTCATGTGGCGTATGGCCTTCATGACCTTCTTCCTCTCAGCCATTCTTGACAACCTCACCACCTCGATCGTGATGATCATGGTGCTTCGCAAACTTGTGCAGAGTCGTGGCGATCGTCTGATCTATGCAGCTCTTGTGGTAGTTTCAGCCAACTCAGGAGGTGCTTTCTCGCCTATTGGCGATGTTACGACTATCATGCTGTGGATCAAGGGTGTTATCACTACCCAAGGTGTTATCACAGAGATTTTCATTCCCTCGCTTGTCTCCATGCTTGTGCCTGCCTTTATCCTGCAGTATCAGCTCAACGGTAAGTTCGACAAGGAGAATAACCTTCCGAAGGCTGACGTGACACAGTTCACGAAGGCGCAGCGCGATATCATCTTCTGGTTGGGTGTGGGTGGCCTCTGCTTTGTGCCCATCTTCAAGACTCTGACCCATCTCCCACCGTTCATGGGTATCCTTCTCGTACTTGGCGTCCTTTGGACCGTTACTGAGATCTTCCATTATAATACTGCTGAGGACGATACGATGGCGAAGCGTGTCTCTGACCTGTTGTCAAAGATCGACCTCTCAACGATCATGTTCTTCCTGGGCATCCTGATGGCAGTAGCCGTACTTCAGGAGGTTGGTGTGCTCACGATGTTAGGCCAGTTCCTCGATGCTACCTTCGAGGGCAATCACTATCTTGTCACAGGTATCATCGGTGTGCTTTCATCCATCGTCGACAATGTGCCTCTTGTGGCTGGTTGTATGGGTATGTATCCTGTTCAGGCTGCTGGCGATATGGCTGTCGATGGCATCTTCTGGCAGCTGCTCGCCTATTGTGCAGGAGTCGGAGGCTCGATGCTGATCATCGGATCTGCTGCTGGCGTAGTGGTGATGGGTCTGGAGAAGATTACCTTTGGCTGGTATATGAAGAAGATCACCTGGGTGGCCTTTACGGGCTATCTGGCAGGTATACTCATCTACTGGTTGGAGCGTACGTTTATCTTCGGATAGTTTACTACGACCTGATCAAAAGTCCCACCCCATGGGACAAAGTGTCCCAGCCGGTGGGACAACTTGTCCCATGGGGTGGGACTTTTATTTAGCCTTAACCTCGCTGGGCTTGATGCCCATCTTGGCTTTGAACTTGGCGGAGAAATAGTCTGGACTCTCGAAGTTGAGGCGGTAGGCTATTTCCTTGATGCTGTAGTCTGTGGTTGTGAGGAGTTCCTTGGCCCGTTGCAGGCGCAGCTCCTGCTGATAGGTGGCAGGCGAGAGACCTGTGTATTCCTTGAATAGTTTGCGGAAATTACTGTAGCTGACTCCCAGATCCTCAGCGACCTGTTGAATCGTCAGGTCAGCCTCCAGTGATTCACGAATACGCAGACGGGCTCTGTTGATCATGTCCACCTGCTGCTGGTTCTTGCTGAATTCCTTGTTACGCTCAAGGGAGTACATGGTACCAATGAGGTAATTGACGATACCAGCCATGACCTGCTGGGAGTAGGCTGCCTCCTCGATAGCAGCCTCATAAGCCCGTTTGTAAAGCGTCTCAATGACAGCTGAGTAGCCTACGTGGTAGATGGGTTTCTCTGGTGAGAGGAAACCTGCCTTGACACGATCGTCCATATTTCGACCTTTGAAACCTATCCAGTAGCTTTTCCAACCTGTATGTTCCATGGGGTGGTAGCTGTGCCACTCGCCTGGGAAAAGGAGAAACATATCTCCTGCTTTCAGTCGACGACGAGAACAGTGGGCACTCTGGAACCATCCCTCTCCCTCAGGGTTATAAAGCAGCTGGTACTCATTGAGGATGCGTCCCTTCTCGACGTTGAAGTAGTAGCCGTCTGCATGTCCACGAGTAGGGTAAGGATCACCAGGGGCAATCTCCTCATGTCCGATGGTACTGACTGTGAGTCCCCAGAGGGCATCGCGTTCGTTGGCCAACAGGTATTTACTGATTTGCATGGTTCGTGTCTGGATAAATGATTAGTTAGTATTGGGTTATGACTTGCGTTCGCAGGGAATCCAGATCCAGAAGGTCGAGCCTGTGCCCACACCCTCGGAGGTGACACCAATCTGACCATTACAGTGATCAGCGATGGCTTTGCAGATGCTGAGGCCTAGACCTGTTCCTTGCACAAAGTCGTTGAGTTTGACAAAGCGCTCAAAGACGCTGCTCTGTTTCTCCTTGGGGATACCTTCACCTGTGTCTTCGCAGTAGAAGTAGAGGCCGTTTGTCGTCTCTGTGCCACCTTTGGGGATTCGTGCTTCTTCGCGATAACCCACTTTGATGTGACCTTTGTGGGTATATTTCACAGCGTTGGTAACGAAGTTGGTCAGCAACTGCTGGATACGTCCTTTGTCCAGATAGGTGAGATAGGTGTCGTAAGGATTGTCTTTGATGAACTCCACTCCAGGTTCCTGAACACGTTGTTCGAGTGTCTGGCAGATATCGTCGAAAGCCTTGGCAATATCGATCTCTTCAGGAAGGATGGCAAGAGCCTGTCCCATATTGGAGGCTTCGAGGATGTCGTTGATGAGGCGCATGAGCATATCGCAGTTGCTGCGGATAATGCGGATGAACTGCAGGCGTTCCTCGTTGGTTTCCACCATAGGCAGGAGGTCTGAGAAGCCTACGATCGCATTCAGCGGGGTTCGGATCTCGTGGGTCATATTAGCCAGGAAGGCACTCTTCATCTTACCAGAGTTCTCTGCACGTTCAGTCTCTTCCTTCAGTCGCTCCTGGGCAATCATCAGTGATGTGATGTTACGGGCAAGACCGAAGTAATGGGTGAGTTGGCCATTGTCATCAAACTGTGGTACACCACTGATGGCATACCAGACCTGGTGGCGCTCAAGTGGCGTGTACAGATAGTGGTGAATAGCTTCGAAAGGCTGATGCGAGGCGACGACCGTTCTGACATGACTGACAGCATTGCCCCGTTCGTCCTCGACGACTCCCTCGAAGAACTCTTCCAATGTCTCCTTATACTGGTTATCTCTGATACTGCGCGAGAAGGAAATCTCGTCTGTATCAGGGAAGTAGCTCCAGATAAACATCTGGCTGTTGTCGAGCAGGTAGTGGAGCTGTTCTTCGTATTGTTCAATGGCCTCGTTGGCACTGATAATCTGCTTGTCGTGCTGACGCTGGGTCAGATAGGTGTTACGCTCAGCTGTCAGGTCACGGGCTGTCACGAGGTAGTACTGCAGTTCGTCATTGTCGTCTACGACAGGACGGATCTTGAACTCAATATACTTGTCGAGGTTCAAGTCAGGATAGTACATGTGCTGACATACGTGGAAGTTATCATGGCTCTTTGGATCGAATTGTCCTTTCACCAGGGGTGTAGTAAAGAGGTTTGTATTGGTGAAGAACTTTAAGCCCTTTTCATCGAGCTGACACAGCTTGCACATGCTGTTGTTGGCGTTGACGAAGTTACCCTCCTTGTCATAGTATGACATGGCAATCAGGTTGGTGTCGAACATCTGGCGATATTTAGTACCCATTTCCTGGGTCAGTCGCTCCTCATTGATTTCCTGAGTGAGGTCTTTGAGCGTGCCGATGATATAGCGAGGCTTGCCATCCACCTGTTCAGTGACAGCATGCCCCTCTAAGAAACGCCATTCAGGAGCCTCGTCAGTACCTACATTCCACTGACGACGGATGTTCCAGATGTCTTTCTTTCCTTCGGCCATCTCACGGATTTCTTCATGGAAGGCAGGGCGTTCTTCCATGTAGATTCTGGACAGGTATTCGTCCATGGAGATACCTTCCTCTGGCAGGAGTGAGCCATGGAGGTTACGCAACTGGTCTGTATGAAGGTCGTACACCACCACGTAGTATTTACCCATGTTAAGCGCCTGGCTCATCATTTGGTTGAGGTCAAAGGTCTTGCGCACAGCCTGTTTCACACGAGCTCGGATCAGTCGGCCCAGCAGGAAGGCGATAATCAGCAGAATGATGACACCAGCCAGGACGATAAGTGCGACAGGTGAGGTGTCGTTGTGTACTCGTTCAGGATGGAAGAACTTGTCACGGATAAGTTCGAGCTCGCCTGACTGTTCCAGACGGGCATAGCCATCGTCGATGGCGTCGATGAGTTCTTTGTCGTAGCCAATGATACGCAACTCTCCAGCAGGGATGTCGATCTCGTCAAGTACAATGTTATCTATATCGAGTTCCTTGATCTTCAGACTGAGCGGCATTTCTCCCCAGGCTGCATACTTGTACTTACCGTTACGAATGCCTGTGAGTGCCTCTCTAGGGTTATGGTATTCGACGGCAAACTGATCACCTTCACGTTCTGAGATGCGTAGGGCAACATAGTCGTTCTTCTTGACACACAACGTATCCTCTGGTCCCAGTTCACTGAGTTTGGTGATGGCCTTAGTCCCCTTCAGACGTGCCATCTTCACGTTGTAGTAGGTGATCATGTTCTGTGTCATGACATAGGGCCGCTCATTATAGATAAAGGCGAGGGCGTGGATGAGGTCAGCCTGACGCGAGTTAAAGGTCTCAACGGCCTGATACCACTCCTTCATCTCGAAGCGATGGGGAATCTTCAGCTTGCTGAGGATGGTATGTAGTACAGTGACATTATAACCATCGGCATCACCCTTGTCATTACGGTACTCATAAGGCGGAAACTCCCAGTCGCAGACAATGATGAGGGGACGGTCCTCGGTATATTCGCGTATGAAGAGGGCCTCTGCAGGTAAGATATTGCAGAAGGCAGTCAGGAGGCTGATGAGGAGAATGGAGAATATTCTTTTGGTCATGTCGTATCTTCTATTATATGCGTTCCATTTCAATCAGTTTGCATGGCAGGGTAATCCAGACGGTGGTGCCCTTGCCTTCCTCAGACTTGAGCTGGATCTTTCCACCCATGTACTCGATGAGTTCATGACAGATGCTAAGACCCAGACCTGCGCCTGTGTTGGCACCAGTGACGAAGCGTTCGAAGATGTGCTCGACGGCCTCCTTGGGGATGCCTGAACCTGTATCTTCGACAGAGATGATCAACTGGTCACCCATATAGTCGTAACGTGCCTCTACCGTACCCTTTGTGGTGTGCTGGACGGCATTGGTGATGACCTTATCGACGACCTGCGACAAGTTGGCTTCATCGATCTCAACCACCATGCGCTTATAGGGATTACGCACGATATACTCGACACCAGGCTGCTTCAGGTTATTCCATACTGCCTCACAGCGACTGACACAGATAGCAGCGAAATCAACAGGCTTGGGGTTGATGGTAATCATTTCTGCGTCCAGGCGCGAGAGGAAGAGGATATCGTTGATCAGCTTCAACAGCGATGCTGAACTGCTCTTGATCTCATCGATGAAGACAGCCTCGTCCTCTGGGGTATGTTCCATCTCGAAGAGTTCAGAGAATCCGACTACAGAGTTGAGTGGGGTACGGATCTCGTAGCTCATATTACGGAGGAAGGCGTTCTTGATGACCTCCACCTCCTGTGCACGGACAGTCTCCTTGGCCAACTGGTTCTCGATGGCTTTCAGTTCGCTGATGTCACGACACATGCCAAAGTACTCCTTGATCTCGCCTTGATGGTAGAGGGGGATGAAGTGGAACTCCAGGTAGAGGGGCTTCCCATTCTGACGGATGATGCTCTTGATCTCACCATGCAACGAACCTGTTGCCAGATTCTCCATCTTGTTGAGCATGCGCAGGGCCTGTTTCTTCGACTCCTCAGCCACGAGCGAGATGGCTCTGGTCTGGGTAAGGGCATAACGGGCATTTCCGATTTCGCTATAGATGGTAAGTGTATGCGTGTCGAGATGATAAGTAGTCATGCTGATACCTCCCACGCGAAGCACGTAGTCGATATTCTTCACATACGTTGTCATCTCATTGTTCACCTGTTGCAACTGTTGGGTGTTGGCCTTCAGCTGGCGATAGGCGTAAACGGTCTCTGTGACATCACGACCAGTACCAAAGATACCCAGGATCTCGTTCTGCTTCCCTCTGACAGGCATCAGCTGTAGCTCGTAATACATCTCGTCGCGCTTCAGGAGTCTGTTGAGTGGTCGTTTATCCTCTTTCGTGTAGATCTGTGTCAGGTAGATATAATCCATGTCCTCTATCGAGAAGTCCTTGAGGCCCAACACCTCCTTGACATGGATCTTCATCTCGCGGATGGTCTCTATACTGACGCCCAGGGCATCGAGCGACTTCTGGTTCATCTCTGTGATATAACCGTCTTGATCATAAGCCACCATGTCAATCATGGCTGAGTTGAAGATCGACTGATAGCGCAGCATGGCGTCCTTCACCTTGCGATGACGGGCAAGGTCCTCTGTGACGTCATTGCGCGAACAGATGATGACTGAAGGCTTCTTCTGCTTGTCACGTCGCAGGACTGAGAGGATGAGATTGAAGTCTCGTGGTTCATCTGCATGATCGGCCTCCCAGACAAGGAGGTTAATGGAGACACTCGGAACTTCTTCAGTGATGACCTGCTTCAGGGCATTAGTCAGTTTGTTGAAGCCATCGGCCTTATAGCGCTGTGAGAATTCCAGTGAGGTATAGGTGTGCTTTGGACGACCATGCTGGTCCATCACAGTAAAGATCTGCGATGCGACGTCATAGGTCCAGAAACTCACATGACTGGTCTCCAGAATGAGGGTTAACCGTTCGTTGCTCTTACGAATCTCCTTGGTCATCTTCCGCTCGCGTACCTTATATATAATATAATAGAAGAGGAAGAATAAGGCGACAATGGCCAGAAAGTAGATGACTTGCCAGATCCAGGCAGGAATACCCGAGTCTTTGCGCTCAGGGTAGAACCACTTGTTCTGGATGATTGTCAGACGGTCGTTAGCTCGAAGCACGTTATACACACTATCCATCTGTGCCAGCAGATGATGGTCGTTCGAGAAGAACTTATATTCACCATAGGGCAGGTCAATGGGAATCAGTTGCAGGTGGTCCGTCTGGTATTTCTGCATGAGCCACTTCAGCGACATGGTGTTCCAAAGGATGATACCGTCATTCTCGGTACTGACCTTGAGAATGGCATCCCGCATGTCTTCATAGGCCTCAATCTGGACATTGATCTTGTGATCCAGAAGGTAATGATGACTGAAACTGCCCTCATGCACAATCACACGATGGTTGTTCAAATCATTGACATCACGGATATTGATGCTCTTGCTTTTGGGTACGACAATGCTGTGGGTGAAAAGCTGAACGATCGACTGACCATAGGATGAGTTGCTTCTGGCAAAGTCAGCATCCATACGCAACATCAGGTCCGACTGCTTATTCTTCAGGTCCGACTGAGCCTCGAGTGTAGGCTTCAGTTTGATGATGTAAGGGATGTCAAGTTCCTTGAAGATGAGTTTCAGCAGGTCGATGTTATATCCATCAGGCTCTCCATTCGTATTAAGGAACACGTAAGGCCAGAGGTCCCATGCGTCCTCATAGATAAGGGGCTTGTTCTGATTGTATACGATGATGCTGTCCTGAGGTGCAGCCGAGACTGTACCAGGAACCAGCAGGGCTAAGCCCAATAGAATTTTATATATAATCTTCATAAATTCACTTTAGTTTCTCTCACAGGGAATCCATATCCAGAAGGTAGAACCTGTACCCACACCCTCTGAGGTAAGACCGATATCACCCTTACAACTCATGGCGATGGCCTTACAGATACTCAGACCGAGACCTGTTCCCTGCACATAGTCGTTGAGTTTCACAAATCGGTCGAACACCTTAGACTGGTCTTCTTTGGGAATACCTGCACCCGTATCCTCGCAGTACATGTAAAGGCCGTTCTGCCCATTGCGTTGCTGGTATTCGTAGCCTATCTTGATATGTCCTTGTTGGGTATACTTCACGGCATTGGTTACGAAGTTGGTGATGACCTGTTGCATACGTCCGCTGTCGATGACAGTGACAAACGAGTCGTAGGGGTTTTCTGAGATGAATTTTACTTCTGGGTTCTGAACGCGTTGGGCGAGGATGGTCGAGACATCTGCAAACACCTTGGCGAAGTCCACCTTTCTCGCAGTGATTTCAATGCCTTCATTCTCAAGCGATGAGACAGCGAGGATGTCATTCACCAGTCTGAGCAGCATGTCGCAGTTGTTCATGATGACTCGGATGATCTCCTGTTTCTCTTCGGTAGTGGTCATCATGGGCAGTACATCCGAGAAGCCAACAATGGCATTCAATGGTGTACGGATTTCGTGGGTCATGTTAGCCATAAAGGTACTCTTCCGTAGACCCGACTGGTTGGCGCGTTCTGTTTCCTCCTTCAGGCGTTCCTGTTTCTCAATGAGATTGGTGACATTGCGCACAACGCCATAGGTTCCCATCATCTTGCCGTTCTCGTCGAAGAAGGGCACACTCTCGATGAAGTACCACTGCAAGCCTTCGCTTTCCTTGAAGAAGGGGCGCATGTGGGTCAGGTCTGTACGCTGCACACTGAAATAGGTCTCATATTCTCTCAGACCCTGTTTGAAAGGACTGTCGACGAAATGCTCGATGAGCTCGTCAAAGTTCAGGCGCAGCACAGGGCTGCTCATGCCTTTATAGAAGGTACAGATACGTTCGTTGATGTTAATGCGGAAGAAACGCATGTCACAGTTCTCCATCAGATACTGCAGCTCGTTCTCGTAGCGCTGGATAGCCTCGTTCTGCTGTCGTATACGTGCTTCGTTGCGTTTGTTCTCGAGATAGAGCTCACGTTCCTGAGTAATGTCTCGAATCGAGAAGGTGATGAAGAAGAGTTCGCCCTTTTCGTCATAGACAGGGTGGAGGCGCATCTCTGTGTAGCAGTTCACGCCTCGCTCGATGATCACACTCTTCGTACAGAAATAGAGTTCCTGTGCCTGTCGGTCATAGAGCACTTCCCTGAACGTAGGCATGTCGTAGATGGTATTGTTGTAATAATAGGGGTCATTCTCTGTCTGGAAATTCAGGATTTCGCGCATTTTCCTATTGGCAGCCATTAGTTTTCCGTCTTTGTCATAGAAAGCCAGTCCCACCAGACTCTGGTCGAAGATCTTGCGATTGCGGTCAGTCATCTTCTGTTCCTGTTGCTCTCGGAGGATACGTTCCGTTTCGTCTGTCAGCGTACAGAAGAAGTTGGTTGGTCTCTTCAGGGCAGGATTGGCATATTCTGCGATACCGATGTCGCGCATCCAGTGCCACTCGCCCTTGTGCTCCTTGGTACTCCAGTCCCAGCGGAAGAGGCACTCTGTGGTCTTGTCGCCCTTGATGAGTCGTTTGAGGGCCTCTGTATAGAGGTGACGGTCATCTGGATGGATATATTCGAGACTCTCATCGTAGCTCATGCCTTCCTCTGGCAGGAAGTTACCATGCATATTGCGGCCATAGCGCTCCTGCATCGAGAGTTTTATCACGTAGTTGTTGCTGGCGTTGAGGGTGTGCTGCATGATGGTCGAGAGGTCCTTCACCTGCATCGAGTTCTTGCGGATACGCAGGAGGGTGATCCGATTCACCACCCATCCGATGATAAAGGCAATGAACACGATGATGGCGGCCGTCAGTGAAATGCTGTCGACATTCGGGCTGTTTTGTATGGTGAGAATCAGACTGTTCATACGGCACGGTTAATTAAGTTCTTGGACTTTCTTCTCCAGTACGCCCATTTCACAGGGGATGGTTACGAAGAAGGTGGTGCCCTTGCCCTGTTCTGACTGTACTTCTATACTTCCGTTCATCTGTTCCAGAAGTTCCTTCACGATAGGCAGGTCGAGACCTGTGCCCTCCTTGTCGTTGCTGTCCTCATTGGTGAAACGGTTGAAGGCATTTTCCAGTTCCTGGGCCGACATACCCTTACTGGTATCATCGATGGTGATGGTCAGTTCTCCATGACGATATTCGTATTTCGCTCTGACTGTCCCTTCCCTGGTGTTCCTACCTGAGTATGTGCAGAGTTTCTGGATAGCCATACCCAGGTTCTGCTGGTCGATGTTCACGAGCAGACGGTTATAGGGATTCTCCACCACAGCCTTCACATTGGGCTGCAGGTTGCTCCAGCCCATATAGCACCACCCCTCAAACAACATGGCGAAGTCGCACTCCTGATAGTTGTATTCAATCATGTGGGCATCGAGGCGCGAGAGGAAGAGAATATCGTTGATGAGGGCCAGCAACACACCGGTGTTCTTCTTGATTTCCTCTGCGAAGATGGGCTCGTCCTCATCGTTGTGCTCACTGTTGAAGAGCTCGGCAAAACCGATAACGGCATTCAGTGGTGTACGCAGCTCGTGGCTCATGTTCAGGAGGAACGTATTCTTCAGGCGCTCCTCTTCCTTGGCCTTCTCGGTCTCTTCCTGTAGCTTCAGTTCGGTATAGGTCATCTCTGTCTCATTGCGACACATGCCAAAGTAATGGGTGATCTTTCCTTCACTGTCGGTAATGGGCATCATGTTGAAGTTCAGGTAGACATGACGTCCCTGTTCATCATGCATGATGGTACGTAGGGTCTCTGAGAAAGAACCAGGATGCAGGCGGTCCATTCTGCAGAATAGGCGCTCAGCCTTCGCATAGTCGTCTGGATGCACCATGATGAAGGCACGAAGTTGGGGCAGGATGTATTCCGTTGTATTCAGGTCACTCGAGATGTCGAGATTATGGGTGTCGGGATGATAGTTCACCATGCGCACATCACTCACCTTCAGTGAGTAGTTGATGTTCTGGATATACTGTTGGATATCTTTGGTACGACGCTCCATCAGTTGACTGGTCTTCTTCTGGTGGTGGAACGAGTTCACCATGTCTGTGATGTTTCGCCCGGCCATCAGGATGCCATTTAATTTGCCGTCCATGTCTCTCAACAGGGTCGTAGCACGCTCGAAGTAGATTTTGTCGCCACCCCAGTCATGAGTCTCGAGGGAACCTACTGGCTTCTCTACCTTCTTCAGGTCTACGATGCTCGAACTGGTTGTCGGGGTGTCTGAGGTCAGGTCCATATCACGCATCGAGGGCCAGTCCGTGTATTTGGGTCTCTGGGCAATGAAAGCCTTACGGTCTTTCACGAAATAAGACTCACAGGCCTTGTCGTTGATGTCGAGCAAGGTACCCTCTCCATCGAAGTAGATCATATCAACCAGTGACGAGTCGAAGAGGGTCTGATATCTCAGGGCTGTACGTTTCACCTCCTCTGTCCGTTTCTGTTCGTCAGTAATGTCGCGTTGGGTACCAAGAAGCTGTACGGGAAATCCGCTTTTGCCCTGACGCAATACGGTAATGGTAATCTCATAGACACGTTGGTAGTCCTCACCGGTATCACTCTTGAAAGGAGTACTCTTGACGATGATGGTCTCCGAGGATGTGGTCCTCTCCCTGACCTTTGCCATGACCTTCAACAATTCTGCGAAGTCGTTACGGTCGTAGAACTGTGAGAACTCGAAGGGCGTATAGGTTGTCTCAGAGGTACCTTCGTCTGTCAGCAACTTGTATAGGTCGTGTTTGGCATCGTAGGTCCAGGCTTCTGTCTTATTCGAACTCATGATAAGACTCAGCTGGGCAATGAGCTGTTTACCTTGTTTCGTGACCTCCCGCTCTCGGAAGAAGATGATGCGGTTGTAGAAGATCATGACGAAAACTGAAATCAAGAAGGCTGCTACCAGATAACCGAGAATATGATGGATATCCAGAATGGTTTCCATGTTCTCTTTCTGGGCCATGACTGCCAATGGGGCAATCAAGGTGAGACAGAGTATCATCGACCTTTGCAGGTATTGTTGCATGCGCCTATATTGTTTCATAGAATGGTAGTAACCAAGCGCAAAGTTAAGCCTTTTTGGTTAAACCACCAAATTTTTCACCTCTTTTATTGATAAAATATGTAAAACGCTTGGCCAATTCGCAGAAAAACACTACTTTTGTATTCCGAAAAGACTAAAAACAAATAAATATGTTAGACGTAAAAGCTACTTTGAAAAAGAGTGAAGAGAGAATGGAGATGGCAGCAATGTTCCTTGAGGACGAGCTGAACCGCATTCGTGCCGGTCGTGCCAATGTGGCCATTCTCGATGGTGTTCGTGTGGATTCTTACGGAAGTAAGGTGCCCTTGAACCAGGTTGCAAATGTCAGTGTGCCCGATCCTCGTACGATTGCCATCAAGCCATGGGACCGTAAGGAGATCCGTGCCATTGAGAAGGCTATCATGGACAGTGATGTCGGTATCACCCCTGAGAACAATGGTGAGGTGATTCGTCTGAATATCCCTGTTCCCACTGAGGAGCGTCGTCGCGACTTGGTAAAACAGTGCAATAAGATTGCTGAGAAGGCCAAGGTCGAGGTGCGCAATGTTCGTGCTGATATCAAGGACAAGCTGAAGAAAGCCATCAAGGACGGTCTTTCTGAGGACAATGAGAAGGATGCTGAGCTCGAGCTCCAGAAGCTCCATGACAAGTATATCAAGAAGCTCGATGAGCTCATTGCAGCGAAGAACAAGGAGATTATGACGGTCTGATGAGAGGACTCGTCATTAAGAATACTGGCAGCTGGTACACCGTCCTGACGGACGATGGCCAGCTGATTGATTGTAAGGTCAAGGGAAATTTCCGGTTGAAGGGGATTCGCAGCACGAACCCTGTTGCTGTGGGCGACAGGGTCTCTATTGTGACGAATCCCGAAGGTACGGCCTTTATTACCGATATTGAGGATCGTCGGAACTACATTATCCGCAAGAGCATCAATCTCTCCAAACAGAGTCATATCATTGCGGCAAATGTCGATCAGGCTTTCCTGGTGGTCACCGTCAACTACCCCCAGACCTCTACGACCTTCATCGACAGGTTCCTCGCATCTGCTGAGGCCTATCGTGTCCCAGTCATTCTGATTTTTAACAAGACAGACCTTCTCTCTCCCGAGGAAAAGCATTATCAGGAGATGATGATCCGTCTCTATGAGACCATTGGCTACACCTGTCAGGCTATCTCTGCTACGACAGGTGAGGGCGTGGATCTCCTGAGACCGATGCTTGAGGGGAAGGTTACTCTCCTCAGTGGCAACAGTGGGGTGGGCAAGTCCACTCTGATCAATAATTTGGTTCCGGGGGTTAACCTCCGTACAGCTGAGATCTCTGATGCCCACAACACCGGTCAGCACACCACGACCTTCTCTGAGATGATTCCCTATGGAGAGGGTGGATGGGTGGTAGATACCCCGGGTATCAAAGGCTTTGGTACCTTCGATATGGAACCCGAAGAACTCACCAGCTACTTCCGTGAGATCTTCCAGTTTTCCAAAGATTGTCGCTTTTCTAACTGTACCCATACCCACGAACCAGGTTGTGCAGTGCTGAAGGCTCTCGAAGACCATTACATCGCAGAGAGTCGCTATCAGAGCTATCTGAGTATGCTTGAAGATAAGGATGACGGTAAATACCGTGCAGCGTATTAAAATGAAGCGTTTGGTGTTTTTATGGTTGATGTGCTTCCTTTTCCCGGGCTTGTTACTGGCTCAGGAGGAGGTTGCGAAGCCTCGGCCTCATCTGGTCAAGCGCCTGCTGAACCTGATTGATACGATGGCGATCAGGGGCATCGACTCCAATTACATTGAGATTCCCGATCAGCCCTGGGCATTCGTGTTGCGCTCCAACCTCTCTCAGGCTTTTGTCGACCTGCACTCAGAGACGCGTGATGCCTCACCGATCAAGATGCGTTTACGCTCGACGACCAGTCTCACGACCTCTGTAGGAGCCTGGATAGGCTATCGGGGCTATGGTCTGGGCTATTCGATTGACCTCTCTGGTGACCGAGGTTCCAACTTCACCACGGGCTTCTCCAACATCCTGGATTTTCTCTTGACCAACCTGAATATCGGAGCCATGGGCGGACGCTATGGCGTCAACCTGCGCATCCGTTCGTATGAGGTGAAACATTCTCTCCAGACTGCTTGGGAAGAAAACAGTAAGAACCCTGTGATACGCGATTACTCCATGGAGATAGCTGAACCCATGAAAGTGCGCTCGGTCTTTGCTGATGCCTATTATATGTTCAATGGCAAGCACTTCTCCTATGCAGCAGCCTATGACCAGTCAGCCATTCAGGTTCGCTCTGCCGGTTCGTTGGTAGCTGGACTGATGTATCATTATTCGCGTGTGGAATACGACAGTGGTGAGAATATCGACCTGTTGGATATCATGCATGGTGTGGGACAGATGAAGATGTGGCAAGCGAGTGTGGGGGCGGGCTATGCCTACAACTGGGTGCCTAAGAAACGTTGGCTCGTCAGTGTGATGCTCCTTCCCATGCTGACGTTCTATAACAGGGGAAAGGTGTTCTACTACGAACGCGATCATCCCGAGGATCCCACCAATCAGGAGGTTCACTACGTAGACTCTGAGTTGACAAAGAACAAGGTGGTGCTGAACTTTGATACGCGTCTCTCAGTCACCTACAACCGGGCGCGTTATTATCTCAATGCCTATGGCACTTATAACAGTTTCCGGTATAATAACAACGAAGGGGGCAGTGTGCGCATAGGTGACTGGTATGCTTATTTCTCTTGGGGACTGAGGTTTTGATACATTAAAGATTAAACATTAAAGATTAAACATTAAACATTAAAGATTAAACATTAAAGTGGTCAGATGGATTTAAACGAGATAGAGGATAAGCGTGTGGCGGTGTTGCTGTCGGGAGGGGTTGACAGTAGTGTGGTGGTGTACGAGTTTGCGAAGCTCGGACTTCACCCGGATTGTTTTTATATCAAGATTGGTCCTGAGGAGGAAGAGGAATGGGACTGTTCCTCTGAGGAGGATCTCGAGATGGCGACGGCTGTAGCGCATAAGTATGGTTGTCGGCTTGAGGTGATTGACTGTCATCAGGAGTACTGGGATCAGGTGACGGCTTATACGATGGAGAAGGTTCGTGCGGGTTATACCCCGAACCCGGATGTGATGTGCAACCGTCTGATTAAGTTTGGTGCTTTCGACCAGAAACGTGGGCATGACTATGATCTGATTGCTACAGGGCATTATGCCCAGACAGAGACTGAAACGATTTCCGAAATCGTAAATGGTAAATCCGAAAATAGTAAATCCGAAAATAATAAATCCGTAAATCGTAAATCTGTAAATCGTAAATACAAATGGCTTTGTACATCCCCTGATCCTGTGAAGGACCAGACGGATTTCTTGGCTCAGATTTACGACTGGCAGTTGCGTAAGGCGCTCTTTCCCATTGGTCATTATATGAAGGATGAGGTACGTGTGATTGCTGAGCGTGAGCATCTGGTGAATGCTAAGCGTAAGGATTCGCAGGGTATCTGTTTTTTAGGGAAGATCAACTATAATGATTATATCCGACGTTATCTGGGTGAGAATCCGGGGGATGTCATTGAACTGGAGACTGGTCAGCGTATTGGTGAGCATCGTGGTTTGTGGTTCCATACCATTGGTCAGCGCAAGGGTATGGGGTTCTCTGGTGGGCCTTGGTTTGTGGTCAAGAAGGATATTGACAGTAATATTCTTTATGTGTCGCATGGGTATGACCCGGAGACAGCCTACAAGTCGGACTTCCCTGTGCATGACTTCCATTTTCTGACCATGAATCTTCAGCCTACTGAGGTTACTTTTAAAATCCGGCATACTCCGGATTATCATCCTGCGACGCTCGAGTGGACTTCTGCCCATTCGTTCATTGTCCATTCCAAGACTGCTATTCATGGAGTCGCCCCAGGCCAGTTCTGTGTCATCTATGATTCAGAACATCATCGTTGTTTTGGTTCTGGGGAGATTACGCTATAAAGATGTTATAGCGTAACCTCTAGACTCTTTTTTTTCAGGGCTTTGCCCTGCTGGGGATACCCCAGACCCATTTTGAAGGCATGCCTTCAAAATCCTCCATCAACCCCGACCCCTTCTTCATAAGAAGGGGCCTCAAACCACTTCCTAAATCCCTCGCCAATCTTTGGCAAGGGACTTAGTTGATTCCGAGAGCTGGCTCTCTCCATCAAAGTTTTGGTATGGCTCTCCAGCCTGTGCCCTTCCGAGCTTCGCTCTCCAGGGTTCGCCATGATTTCTTGACATCCCTGCTTGCGCCGCCCCTTGGAAAGGGGCTCAAAAACCATCCCGACCCTTTGATGGGTCGAGGATACCTTAATGATTGAGCGACAGGCGGAGCGGTTGCATCCTCCCCATATAGGGGGAGGCCTTGGAGGGGGTGGATGTCTCTTTTAGTTCTTTTCTCTGCGCCAGAGAAAAGGACAAGAATGGGGTCTGGGGGTATCCCCCAGCGCGAAGCACTGCTTCGCTATGTGTATGCAGGAAGCTCTGCAAGCACTGCTTCGGTGGGCGTAAAAAAAGCAGGGATGAACCCTGCTTTTGATTTGCTTGCGAGATTATTTGGAAGAGAAACTTCCAAAATAATCCAAGCAAGTTTTACGCCACAGCTTGGCATTTTCAAGCTGATGGTCTAAGCGCTCTTGAACCTCCTGCCAGCGCTGGTCATCAATCTGGGGCTTGACCTCCTGCCAAACGCGGAGGAAGTCCTCTACCTCACTGACACCACGGTTGTAGCGGAACGCCATTTCCTCTAAGACCGTTCTGCCGCTCTTGAGTCTGTAGTCCCAGGGCACGTGGTGGAACCACAGCAGGTATCTCTCCGGACAGGTGTTGATATCATCATAGACAGAGCAGTAGGGCTCCCGATACTGTGAGGTGGCATCAGACCCTGCATGTGTACGGTCAAAACCGATACCAGAGGAGTCAGCCCGATGGTAATACACAGGACACCACTCCAGGGGCACGTGGGGATTGAAGCCGTCAGGCTCTGGTCCGTAGTGCTCATCAAAGGCGAAGATATGGTGCAGACCGATGGGCATCATATAATCCACACAAGCCTCACGTGATCTGAGCATGACACTGAGCAGCTCCTCCTCACAGAGTGAGGCACTCATAGGCTCCTGGTCCTTGACTGCAAAAGTAAGCTCCAGCCACTCTTTGGCGATGTCCTCACTGGTGATGGTCGGATCCCAGGCGAGGCGACCGAAGGCATACCAGTTGGCCTGTGAGAAGTGGTGGCCGCACCAGTTGGTATCCAGTCCGATATTCGCTACACCAGCGATACCCACGAGTTTCTCTGGGGCTACGAATCCGAAGAACTCACGCCACATGGGGGCGAGGTAGACGAGGTGACGCGACTGTCCGAGGTACTCCTGGGTAATCTGCAGCTCAGCCATCTGCTTGGTCTGCTTGATGTTGTCGAAGATAGGTGCGTATGGCTCACGCGGTTGGAAGTCGAGTGGACCGTTCTTGGACTGCAGGATGACGTTATCCCGGAAGTCTCCATCGAGTTCAACGAACTCAGATACAGCCTGTTTAACGCGATCCTCACCCTTATGCTTGGCACCATATACAAAGCTTCTCCACATGATGATACCCCCGAAAGGCTTCACGGCATCAGCCAGTGTGTTGGCCCCGTCTGCATGTGTACGCTGATAGTCGAAGGGACCAGGCTGTCCTTCTGAATTGGCCTTGACGAGGAAACCACCGAAGTCAGGAATCAGTTCGTAGATCTCCTTGGCCTTGGCCTTCCACCAGCCCTTGACCTGTTTGTCCAGTGGGTCAGCGGTCTTCACGGGTTTATCGTTATTGAATCCCTTGGCAGGGATGGTCATAGGAGAGGCGAAGTTCACTGAGAGATACACTTTGATGCCATAAGGTCTCAGGATATCAGCGTAGGTCTTCACCTTATTAATATATATATCCGACAGCATCTTGGGCGATGCATTCACATTGTTGAGTACGGTACCATTGATACCGATAGACGCGTTGGCCCGTCCATACTCCTTGATCAATGCTGTATCAATGGGCTGGTCAGGATCCTCCACGAAGATCTTGTGGTCTCGGATGGTCTTGCCGCTGTCCTTCCCCTTCCAGAAGATGCTCAGTCCGGCATAGCCCCTCTCGATGGTGCCGTTGAGGTTATCCCAGTGGTTCAACAGGCGGAGTTTGAAGAACGGTTTGCTGCCAGTGGTTTCCCCACGTAATAGGGCGTATGCGCCGTAGAGCAGTCCGATCTCGTTTTTAGCAGTGATGGTAGAGCCCTCGATGCGGTATGCATCCTCTTCCATGGTTGGGTCTATCACGAGGGTTGCGCTCTCGCCCTGGAAAAAGGTTCTTAACTCCTGGGCAGCTAAGCACTCAGGTCCTGTCACCTTAGCCTGATTGACGGGTTGATACCTCAGCCACAACTGGTGGCCATCCTCAGCCTTTGCCAGGGTGACAAAGACCATTGCTAAAACGAATAATGTAAGTCTCTTCATATCTATAGTTTGTTATATTTGCTGCAAAGATACAAAATAAATTAAACATTAAACATTAAATATTAAAATTTTTGTTTATCTTTGCACACATAAACAAACAAATGAAACAAAATGAAAAAGGTACGACTACTACTGACCATTGTTTTTTGGTCTATTTCGCTGTCCCTTTTGGCAGGTGATTTTACTGTTGGCAACAAGACGTTCCTCCTGAATGGGGAGCCATTTATCGTGAAAGCCGCTGAGGTGCATTATCCCCGTATTCCCCGTCCTTATTGGGAGCATCGCATTCAGATGTGTAAGGCCTTGGGTATGAACACCCTCTGTATCTATGTGTTCTGGAATATCCACGAGCAGCGGGAGGGCGTGTTCGATTTTACAGGCAATAACGATGTGGCAGCCTTCTGCCGTTTGGCACAGAAGCATGGTATGTATGTGATTGTGCGCCCGGGCCCCTATGTCTGTGCAGAGTGGGAGATGGGTGGCCTGCCCTGGTGGTTGCTGAAGAAGAAGGATATCCGACTGCGTGAACAAGATCCCTATTTCATGGAGCGGGTTCGTATCTTTGAGGAGAAAGTAGGAGAGCAGTTGACGCCCCTGACTATCCAGCGAGGTGGCCCGATTATCATGGTTCAGGTTGAGAACGAGTATGGGTCGTATGGGGAGGATAAGCCCTATATCACGGCGATCCGGGATTGCCTGCGTGGTATTTATGGCGAAAAGCTGACGCTTTTCCAGTGCGACTGGTCATCGAATTTCGAGAAGAACGGGCTTGATGACTTGGTGTGGACGATGAACTTTGGTACTGGAGCGAATATCGATCATGAGTTTCAGCGGCTGGGTGAGTTACGTCCTGATGCGCCCAAGATGTGTTCGGAGTTCTGGAGCGGTTGGTTTGACAAGTGGGGCGCTAGCCATGAGACCCGTCCAGCCAAGGATATGGTGGATGGGATTGACGAGATGCTGTCGAAGGGTATCAGTTTCTCGCTTTACATGACCCATGGTGGTACGTCGTTTGGTCATTGGGCAGGCGCCAATTCCCCGGGCTTTGCCCCTGATGTCACCTCTTACGACTATGATGCCCCGATCAACGAGTATGGTGGGGCTACTGATAAGTATTTCCTCCTGCGTCAGACGCTGCAGAAGTACAGTAAGACATCCCTTCCTGACGTGCCAGCCCCACCGGCCAACCTGATCAGTATCCCCCAGTTTGAGCTGATGGAGTTTGCTGATATCCTGCAGGGGGCAGACTCGTTGGTGATGGATTCACCGCTTCGTACGATGGAGGAGCTTGATCAGGGTTGGGGTTCGATGGTGTATATCACCATGTTGCCCGAGATCACGTCGCCCTCAGTGCTGACGCTTAATGATGGGCACGACTTTGCGCAGATCTTCCTGGATGGGAAGTATATTGGTAAGATTGACCGCGTGCGTAATGAGAAGAGCCTCCAACTCCCGCCAGTGAAGAAGGGTCAGGAGCTGAAGATCCTTGTGGAGGCGATGGGGCGCATCAACTTCGGTAGGGCTATCAAGGATTATAAGGGTATCACTGAGAGTGTGGTGATTACCACTGAGCAGGAGGGTCATGAGCTCTCTTGGAACCTGAAGCGTTGGTCGATCTTGACGATACCTGATGATTATCAGACGGCTGTCAAGGCTCTTAATGGGGCAGCAGCCAATGGTGGGGGGAGTCCTTTCCAGGGGCGTGGTTACTATCGTGGTTACTTTAACCTGAAGAAGAAGCGTTTGGGGGATACGTTCCTGAACCTGGAGCAGTTTGGTAAGGGACAGGTGTATGTGAATGGCCATGCTGTTGGGCGTTTCTGGAGCATTGGTCCGCAGCAGACGCTGTATGTGCCGGGGTGTTGGCTGAAGCCTGGGCGCAATGAGATTGTTGTGTTGGATGTTGTTGGGCCCAAGAAGGCGGTGCTGTTTGGTCAGAACCTGCCGGAGTTGGATAAGTTGAATATGGAAAAATCTCGGACACATAACAATCCGGGTGACAAGCCTGATCTGAACTCTGCTATTCCTGTGGCTGAGGGTGAATTGGCTGCTGGTAATGGTTGGCAGAGTATCGGGTTTGCTTCTCCGAAGAGGGGGCGTTATATTGCTATTCAGGCGCTTTCGACGCATGATGGTAAGGATGAGGTGGCGATTGCGGAGCTTTATGCTCGTGATGGTGATGGAAATCGCCTGTCTCGTGAGGCGTGGACTGTCAAATATGCTGACAGTGAGGATATCCATCGGGGGAACTTCACGGGTGAGAAGGTCTATGATCTTCAGGAGTCGACTTATTGGAGGACTGCCCGGAAGTCTCCACTCCCCCATCTCTTGGTTATCGACTTAGGGGAGGTTCAGACTGTTTCTGCTCTGGATTATCTTCCTCGAGTTGAACAGGGGGCTCCGGGGGCTATTTGTTCTTTCAAAGTCTTTGTATATTAGTCTTTGTGGTAAAAAGATAGAGGAGCGAAAAACGTCCTGGGCTCGAAGGCCGATTGTCCGATTTTCGGAATCATACCCTTCACACAGCGAAGCTTTGCTTCGCGCTGGGGGATACCCCCAGACCCCATTCTTGTCCTTTTCTTCGGCGCGAAGAAAAGAACTAAAAGAAGCATCCACCCCCTCCAAGGCCTCCCCCTATATGGGGAGGATGCAACCGCTCCTCCTGTCGCTCTTTCATTAAGGTACCCTCGGACCATCATAGGTCCGGGGTGTTTTTTTTGAGCCCCTTCTCAAGGGGCGGCGAAAGCGGGGATGTCAAAGACTATGGCGAACCCTGAAGGAGGTCGACGTAGTCAACCCCCTTCAGGGCAAAGGCTGGAGAGCCATACCAAAACTTTGATGGAGAGAGCCGGCTCTCGGAATCAACTACATCCCCTTGCCAACGATTGGCGAGGGGCTTGGGGAGTGGTTCGAGGCCCCTTCTTATGAAGAAGGGGTCGGGGTAGATGGAGGATTTTGAAGGCGTGCCTTCAAAATGGGTCTGGGGTATCCCCAGCAGGGCAGAGCCCTGAGCTCCACAGGGCGCGAGGGGACCTCGCTGTGTGGTGTTGGGCGAGGGGCTCGCTGGGGAATGGAAGGCGGGGACTGGAGGCACCCGCAGGGCGAGGGGAAAGACGGTGTGGGGAGGGGTGTGAAGTCACTGTTGAGGGGCGTTCTTTCTGAAAAGAACACATGAATTTGCAATTTAATTGCGAATTCTTTGGAGAATTGCAATAAAATTTGTATTTTTGCAGCCGTTTTATAAACGGTTTATAAAAAGGATGAAGAAAATACTATTGTCATTGACGTTATTTCTTGGCCTGAGCATGAGTGCTTCGGGGCAAGGAATGAGCGATACACAAGTCCAAACTTATATTCAACGTGAACTGAAATCGGGTGCCAGTCAGTCGCAGATAGCGATGCGACTGATGCAACGCGGTGTGACAGCCCAACAGCTGCAGCGCGTGCGTAAGCTGATGCAGGATGGTAAGGGTTCTGGCTCTGGTTCTGGCTCTGGTTCGGGTTTGGGAGCAGGCGAAGACCTGGCGACCTCCCGTTTGCGTGAGAGCAATGGCTCTGTGAGGGTCAATGCGCAGGGAACGCCGTTGGCTACGACTCAGGTACAGCCCTCTGGCTCTGGCAATACGGATGGTTTGGCAGAGAACCGTGCACAGGTTTATATACCTGATACCGTGGACAATAAGGTCAATGGCAAACGGGTGTTTGGTCGTGATATCTTCAATAAGAAGAACCTCTCTTTTGAGCCTGCGATGAATGTGTCTACCCCTCAGAGTTATGTGGTAGGGCCTGGTGACAAGGTGAACCTCGATATCTATGGTGGTTCTCAGAAGTCGCAGCAGTTGGAGGTATCTCCCGATGGTGTGATTGTGGTGGAGGGCTATGGTCCGATTCATGTTGGCGGTCTTACCGTGGCTCAGGCCAATGCGAAGTTGCGTGAGGAGTTGGGTCAGCGCTATAAGAGTTCCTCTATCCGTTTGACGGTTGGTCAGACCCGTACTGTTCAGGTGAATGTGATGGGTGAGGTGGCCGTCCCCGGTTCTTATCCCCTTTCCGCCTTTGCGACGGTGTTCAATGCCATTTATATGGCAGGCGGTGTCAATGGTGTGGGAACGTTGCGTAATATCAAGGTCTTCCGTGGGGGCAGACTGCTCTCTACGGTCGATGTCTATGACTATATCCTCAATGGCCGTCAGGCAGGTAATGTCCATCTGCAGGACAATGATGTGATTATCGTTGGTCCTTACGAATGTATTGTTGATGTGCAGGGCTTTGTGAAGCGTCCGATGGCCTACGAGATGAAACCCAATGAGACGATTGCGACCCTGTTGAAGTATGCCGGTGGCTTTGCGAATAAGTCCTATAAGGAGGCCGTTCGTGTGCATCGCACAGCAGGAGACCGCTATTCAGCCTATCAGGTGAAGGAGTTCGACTTTGGTGAGTTCCGTTTGGCAGATGGAGATTCTGTGATTATCGACTCTATCCAGGGCCGTTATGAGAATACGGTTGAGATTCAGGGCGCCGTCTTCCATCCCGGTATGTATGACTTAGGCAACTGCTCATCCGTACGCTCGATCATTGAGAATGCTGGTGGACTGACTGAGGACGCCTTCCTGGCCCGTGCCGTGCTCCATCGCATGAAGACCGACCGTACGAAACGTATTGTCTCTATTGATCTCGATGGTATCATGGCCGGTACAGCTGCCGACGTGACCCTTGAGAACGAAGATGTGCTCTATATCCCCTTCCGTCAGGAGGCGATGTCCCAGCGCACTCTGACCATCTGGGGTGAGGTACAGTTCCCCGGTACCTACGAGTATGCCGATGATATGACCGTTGAGGACTTCATCCTGCAGGCAGGAGGTCCCACTGATGCAGCCTCTACCGCCCGTGTGGATGTATCCCGTCGTATCACAGACCCGGGCGCTACGACCTCTGACAAGACGATTGCTCAGACCTTCTCGTTCTCGATTAAGAACGGGTTTGTGGTCGATGGTCAGAGTGACTTCAAGCTTATGCCATACGATGAGGTGTTTGTGCGCAAGAGTCCCGGTTATCAGCCCCAGCGCAATATCAGTGTGGTAGGTGAGGTGCTCTTTGAGGGCGTGTATAGTCTCCCGACGAAGAATCTGCGCTTGTCTGAGGCCATCAAGGCCGCAGGCGGCGTCACAGACGAAGCCTATGTCCGTGGTGCCCGTGTAGAGCGTATCCTCAACCCCGATGAGCGCTTCCGTGTCGAGCAGCTGCTGCGCATGGCCCGTCAGCAGACCGGTCAGGGTCTTGATACCACTCAGGTGACTCGTACCGACAGTATCTATTATGTAGGTATTAACCTCGACAAGGCCTTGGAGAACCCCGGCAGCGACTATGATATCATCCTGCGTGAGGGCGACCGCCTGGTTGTGCCAGAGTATACCGGAACGGTGAAGATCAATGGTAATGTGATGTATCCCAATACTGTGGCTTACAGTCCCGGCAAGGCTTACAAGTGGTATGTCAACCAGGCAGGTGGCTTTGGCAATCGAGCCAAGAAGTCGCGTACCTATATTCTTTATCAGAATGGAACCGTCTCTCGGGCTAAGGGCAATGCCAAGATTGAGCCCGGATGCGAGATTATCGTGCCGGCCAAGACCAAGACCGCCACAGAGACCATCGCTCAGATTGGCTCCCTCTCCACCACCATGGCGACTATCGTGACGTTATTAGTATCAGTTATGAATTTAGTTAAGTAAGATATGAAAAAGATTATTCTCTTATGTTTATTCACCCTGTCCATGTCAACCATGACCTATGGCCAGGGTATGACAGATGCCCAGCTCATCCAGATGGCCATACAGGAGCGCAAGGCAGGAACCTCAGAGTCCGATATTGCCGTGAAGCTCCTTCAGCGTGGAGCGACCATGGAGCAGATTAAGCGTTTGCGTAGTCAGTACAGCAAACAGCTGAATGAGCGTGGTATGGGCAGCACCACTGATAATGCCATAACCTCTGCTGAGAACCGTATGCGTGTCAACAATGAGGTGAGCGACAATGGTTTGGAGACTCACGGAGGTGAGAATGCCCCGGTCTATGTGCAGGAGACTGCAGAAGCTCCTACGGGGAGACGGGTCTTTGGCCGTGACATCTTCAACAACAGGAATCTGACCTTCGAGCCGGTGATGAACATCTCCACGCCCCAGAACTATGTGTTGGGACCTGGTGACCAGCTGATTATCGATGTGTATGGTGACACCCAGAAGAGCATGCAGCTGACGGTCTCTCCCGATGGAGAGGTGACTGTGCCCGACTATGGTCCTGTGCATGTGGCAGGCCTTTCTGTGTCTGCAGCCCAGAGCAAGGTTCGCAGCCATCTGGGTACCTACTATGAGAGTTCCGACATCAAGGTGACTGTCGGTCAGACGCGTACCATCCTGGTGAATGTGATGGGTGAGGTCAGGGCGCCTGGTACATATACCCTGAGTGCCTTTGCCACCGTCTTCCATGCTCTGTATATGGCAGGAGGTATCAGTGATCTGGGAACCTTGCGTAACATCAAGGTCTATCGCCAGGGTCGCCAGATTTCTGTCGTCGATGTCTATGAGTTTATTCTGAATGGTCGTTTGGCAGGCAATGTGCGTCTGCAGGATAATGATGTGATTCAGGTAGGTGCTTACGAGAGTATTGTTGATATCGCTGGTTGTGTGAAGCGTCCGATGGCCTACGAGTTGCGTAAGAACGAGAGCCTGTCCACCTTATTAAAATATAGTGGTGGCTTTGCCAACGATGCGTATAAGAAGTCATTGCGTGTGTTGCGTAATAATGGCCGCATGAAGAGCGTGTTCAATGTCGAGGAGTTTGAGTTCCCCGAATTCAAGATGGTGGATGGCGATGCTGTTTCAGTAGATACGATTATCGACCGTTTCGAGAATATGGTCGAGGTGAAGGGTGCCGTTTTCCGTCCTGGTATGTATAATCTGGGTGAGAAGGTGACGAGTGTGCGCACATTGGTTGAGAATGCCGATGGTCTCACTGAGGGTGCTATGGTTTCCCGGGCAGTCATTCGTCGTATGAAGCCCAACCGCACCCAGGAGGTCCTGTCTGTTGACCTGAAGGGCATCATGGAGGGCACATCCGCTGATGTACCTCTGGAGAACGAGGATATCCTCTTCATCCCCACCTTGGCCGAGCATCAGAATCTGCGTACGTTGAGCATCAATGGCGAGGTCATTTTCCCGGGTACTTACGAATATGCGGATAAGATGACCATTGAGGACCTGATTCTCCAGGCCGGTGGATTGACGGATAATGCGTCAACGGTGAAGGTCGATGTGTCCCGTCGTATCATTGACCCCGAAGCCACGACCGCTACGATGGAGATTGCCAAGACCTATAGCTTTGCCATCAAGCCGGGCTTTGAGTTTGATGGAGACCACAGTTTTACGCTTGAGCCTTACGATGTGGTGTCTGTTCGTCGCAGCCCTGTTTCAGCAGAGCTGTTCACGGTTCGTGTGGCTGGTGAGATTGCCTTTGAGGGTTCTTATACGCTGGGTGTGAAGAACCAGCGCCTCTCTGACGTGGTCAAGGAGGCCGGCGGTGTCATCCCCGGTGCCTATGTTCGTGGTGCCCGACTCATTCGTACGATGAATGAAGATGAGCGTGCACGTATGCAGGAGGTGATCAAGATGGCGCGTCAGAGTGCCTCTGCTGATGCGAAAGACTCTCTGAGTCTGGAACAGTTGTCTCTGGAGACCACTTATTCGGTGGGTATTCATCTGGATGAAGCCTTGGCTAATCCCGGCTGTGATGAGGATATCGAGCTGCAGGATGGCGACCAGTTGTTCATCCCCCGCTATAACCGTACCGTCAAGATCTCAGGTGATATTCAGAAGCCTAATACGGTGGCCTTTAAGAACAAAAAGAGTTATAAGTATTATATCGATCAGGCTGGTGGCTATGGCAAACGCGCCCGCAAGTCGCATACCTATATTCTCTATCAGAATGGTACGATTGCCAAGGCATCTAAGGGTGACATCGAGCCAGGATGTGAGATTGTCGTACCCACCAAGGGACCCAAGGATCCCAATTCTGTCTCTCAGTGGCTGGGTATAGGCACCAGCGCCGCCTCCATGGCCACCATGTTCGTCTCAATTGCTAATATGTTAAAATAACCACCCCGGACCTATGATGGTCCGAGGGTACCTAAATGAATGAGCGACAGGCGGAGCGGTTGCATCCTTCCCATATAGGGGAAGGCCTTGGTTAGGGTGGATGTTTCTTTTCGTTCTTTTCTTTGCGCCAAAGAAAATGGACATTTAATATTGTTTTAAACAATAATAGTTATGGATGAGAACAAAAATTTGAATCAGGAATTGTTAGAAGAAGAGAGTTCTATAGATTTTAGTAAAATCTTTAAAGATTTGCTAAAGCACAAAACTTTATATTACAAAGTTTTGCCTTTAGCCTTTGTACTTGCAGCAATTTACGCTCTATCGCTCCCCAACTACTATAGCTGCACTGTGAAGCTAAGCCCAGAACTTTCAGGTTCTGGCAGCAAATCCGGTTTAGCCAGTCTGGCCAGCAGTTTCGGAGTGAACTTGGGGGCAGCCATGGGTAACAGCACTGAAGCCCTGTTCCCGACCCTCTATCCCGACCTGATGAACTCGGTAGACTTCAAGACATCCCTCTTCGAAGTCCCAGTAACGCGTGAAGAGGATCAGAAAAGCTTCACCTACTACGACTATCTGATGAACGAACAGAAAGCCCCTTGGTGGTCCAAAGCCAAGAAGGCCTTCTTCGATCTCTTTAAGTCAGATGAGGAAGAGCAAGAGACTAAGGTCGATCCCTTCCGTTTGACCAAACCTCAGACCGATATCGTCAAGGCCATTGATAAGAATGTGGTCTGCGATGTTGATAAGAAGACGATGGTGATTACGATCAATGTCACGGACCAGGATCCGCTGATCTGTGCGACGATGGCAGATTCTGTGAAGACCCGCCTGCAGAAGTTTATCACCGACTATCGAACCTCCAAGGCCCGTGTAGACCTGAAGTACAATCAGAAGCTCTATGGTGAGGCCAAGGCCAAATACGAACAGGCGCGTGATGCATACGCTCGCTTCTCAGACTCTCATCGTGAAGTCAGTTCGCAGTCAGCTCAGACCAAGCAGGCTGACCTGCAGAACGAGATGCAGATGCAGCAGCAGATCTACCAGCAGGTGGTAGCGCAGCTCCAGCAGGCCGAGATGAAGGTCCAGCAGGAGACCCCCGCCTTCACCACCCTCCAGAGCGCCACAGTCCCCGTCCGCAAAACCGGCCCCAAGCGCGCCCAAATGTGTTTGATATTTCTATTCCTGGCGTTCTTAGGAACGACAGCATGGATTCTTTATAAAGAAGATGACCTCAAACCTCTCTTAGGCCTCTCATAATGAGAGGTCTTTTTTTTTGCAGGCCTTTGCCCCTTCGGGGTTCGCCATAATCTTTTGACATCCCCACTTATGCCGCCCCTTGCCAAGGGGCTCAACAGGGGAGGGACGCCTATCTGAGAAGGGGCTAAACACCGACCAGCGTTTAGCGTAGTCGGCATAAAAACCATCCCGACCCTTTGATGGGTCGAGGATACCTAAATGATTGAGCGACAGGCGGAGCGGTTGCATTCTCCCCATATAGGGGGAGGCCTTGGAGGGGGTGGATGCTTCTTTTAGTTCTTTTCTTCGCGCCGAAGAAAAGGACAAGAATGGGGTCTGGGGGTATCCCCCAGCGCGAGATGCAATCTCGCTGTGTGAATGCAGGGCAAAGCCCTGAAAATGGGGTTTAAGGGGTTACCCCTTCAATTTATTTAGATAATCCAAGCAAGTTGCTTTTAACTTGCTGGAATCTTTCAACTTATTAATGGCATTTTTGAGACGCATTTCAGCCTCAGGAATGCCATCGTTAAGCTGAACTGCTGCTAGGTACATTGGCAAAGCCAGTTCAGCTTCAGAAGCCGCGGTATAACCTTTAAAGGTTTTAAGCCGCTCTCTGCAACGTCTGAGCTCAGACAACAACAAATAATACTCATTCTCCTTCTGATACTTATCCGGTATCTCAAAGAGAAGACGATGCGCCGTCTCCAAAAGAAGCTTCTTATCCTTATTAATATCCTTGGATGGTTTCTCTCGGACTGGGGTATTCTCCTTCCTCCTTCCACATTCCACATTCCTCGTGGAGTTTTCACTCGGAAGCTCTATCATTTCCGGCGAAAGCTCAATCGCCGCAATCAGAACACCCGGTATTTGTACAACGAGGTGCCTATTGCGCTTCCCTTTGATCCGCATGATAATACCCTCACGCCCATCATAGATCCCCCCTTTGACGCGGATTTTGTCCCCCTCCTGAAGACTAATTTCCTCAGGACGGAAGTAAGTGACATGCTCCTCGTGGTTTTCTGTGACGGCGATGAAGTCCTCCATGGCCTTGGAAGGCACAGTGAGATATTCCTCCTTGTTGGAGAACGTCGACTTTCTGATAAAGACGACGTAATGAGCGTTCTGGATATAGTCCTTGACCTCCTCCAGAGTACCTTTGACAAAGAGCAGTTGGCTGATGGCAGGAACGAGCGCCCTGAGCTTCTGCCCTCTGTGGCTTTTCACCACATAGGTAAGAGGTACGAACGCCTGCAACCCATATCGCCTGACGTCATCCCTGACCTTCAGTTCCTTCTGTGGACTGGTACACCCCACAGAAAACCATATCCTTTCTTCGCTATTCTCGCTCATAATGTCTTTTGAGTGGGCAAAGGTACAGAAAAACAAGCAGAAAACAACGATTTTATAAAAAATAATGATATTTTTGGGGTAATAATTTGTTTTTCTCCCTCAAAAGTGATATCTTTGCAGACGAAAAATATTTTTATTGTTAATCATTAAATAAGTACAACTATGAAGAAATCAGTTCTTTTTGCAGGTATGATCCTGTTGGCTGCAAGTTGCAGCAACGAGCGTGTTGACTCAGTGGATAATTTTCAGGTTATGGACGCTGTGGCGCCGGTGACGGTGAGTGTGAGTGGCTTCTCCATCACCCAGGCGAGTTTTTCAGGTACCCGAGGTACGGCTGTCAGCGATGTGTCGAATGTGGAGGCGCTGACGCTGGCGTTTTACAGGCAGAGTGACGGATCCGAGGTCTATAAGCATACGCAGATGCGTGGCTCTTTGCCTGCGGAAGAGACTTTTGGAGAGTTCACAACGACGTTGGGGATAGGTAGCTACACGCTGGTAGTGCTTGCCAATGCCGGTAATAACGCCATCGCCTTGACGAGCCCGACGGAGGCCACTTATGGAGAGAATCAGGTGATGGATACATTTGCGGCCACACAGACAGTGACAGTGAGCAGTTCAGCTGCACTGTCTGTAAGTGCTACGCTTGATCGTATCGTGACGGCTTTGGCCGTGCGATCCACTGATAATCGCCCAGAGGATGTGGTCTACATGCGGTTTACCTATGCCGGTGGTGGTAAGGCTTTCAATCCCTCAACAGGCTTGGCTCTTAGCAACACAGGTTTTGTGAATCAAATGGTTTTCTCGGGCGTAGCAGGTACTACGACCTATACAGGAGGATATCTTTTCCTGGCCACGGATGAGCAGACGATGGATGTGACGATTGAGACGCTGGATGCAGAAGAGCATGTCGTGTTCAGTAAGACGATAGAGGGCGTGCCCCTGAAGCGGAATCGCCAGACGACATTGACGGGGTCGCTATATGGTAATAGTAATGCGAGTGTGTCAGCGAATTCGTTTATGGTAAATACAAGTTGGCTCGATGCCCAGAATATCAGTTTCTAAATAAAAATATGCGATTTTTATACCATTTATTTGGTACTCTCAAATATATTTGGTACTTTTGCAGCAGAAATAAGGAACCGGTTCCCCTTGGCTCCCATAATTTCTGTTTATAAAAGAATGTTAAATATGTCCTAATAGACTGATTTGCAGCCTTTTGCACTCGTCTGTCAGGAAGAGAGCTTTTAGAGTTGTAGGTAATTCCATACTTGCATCTTTCCTCTAGAAGGTGCGAGGAAACCGAGCAGATAAAGGAATAAATGTTAAAATAGCGCTTTTTGATTGTAGGAATAGAAATAAATCGTATCTTTGCACGAAAGTATTGGATTTTTGCACGAAAATGTAGCATCTTTGCATAGAAAAGTGGTATGAGTAAGTATTCAGAAGAAAATATATCCCGGATAGGGAATGCTGCAATATATATTGCTGAGCATACAAGTGACTTGAGTAAGACGAAGTTACTTAAGTTACTGTATTTGATGGAAGAACGCTCTGCTTTGAAGTATCAGCAGCCATTCTTGGGTCTTCCTTATGAAGTGTGGCAGGCAGGACCTGTGGCAAAGGATATATACATTGACCTCAGTGATGGTGCCATACTCCTTTCTAAGTACCTGAAGACAGAACTGGTGAAACTAGATGATGGCAAGGATGCCCAGTATATTCATCCTGTGGCAGCCTTCGACGACGAAGACTTTTCTGCCTATGAGATTCGCCTGATGGATGAGGTGCTGAAGGAGTATGGCGACAAGACAGCTACAGAACTGGTAGATATTGTTCACAAAGAGAACACCCTTTGGTATCAGATTGCCAAGGAACACGGACTTTTGGATGCCTTCAAGAAGCACGAGTGTAACAATTCCGACTACGTGATAGATTTTACCAAGGCCATGATGCCATGCGCTGCAGAATACTATAAGGAGGCATTAGCTATCCATAATGCCTCTAATGCATACAACTCTGATCATGTTTGAACCTGGCAATCTGCTGTACTTTAATCCCTTCATTTTTCCGGATGGAGGTGATCCGAAGTCCAAATTCTTTGTTGTATTAGGCGAAGTAGACGAGACTGTATTATTAGCATCATTGCCTACATCAAAAGATAATATTCCCTCGGATGTAGAAATTAAATCAGGTTGTTTGGAGATCCCTGAGCGAGTAAGCGGTCATTTTAGACCGTATTGCGTACCTTATATATATTGATTATCTTTGCGGTGTTTATCCAAAACGCAACAAAGAATGATCAACAAGAAGAAAGAAGGAGGTTTCTACGCCTCAAAAGTGA
>JAEETB010000418.1 GCA_016286575.1 Prevotella sp. | reverse complement strand
AATCCCCTAAAACAATTAAATATGATAAAATTATTCTTTACATTGCTTTTAGCAACAGTAGCTATGACAACAAATGCTCAGCCCCAGCTCCGCGCCGATAATATCGACGAGGTGCTCCAAGCGATGACCCTTGAGGAGAAAGCCAAACTCCTCGTGGGAGGTGCCAACAACTTCTTCAGTGCCAACGCTGTGGTGGGCGGTGAGGCCGACCTCGTGGCAGGAGCCGCAGGTACATCGCCAGCCATTCCACGTCTCGGCATCCCTGCCACTGTCCTCACCGACGGCCCTGCAGGCGTCCGTATTGATCCCACGCGTAAAGGTATAGACAAGACCTACTATGCCACAGCTTTCCCCATCGGTAGCTGTTTGGCTTCTACATGGAATACCGAACTCGTCAGCAAGGTGGGTGAGGCCATCGGCAACGAGACCAAGGAATACCGCTGCGACGTGATCCTCGGCCCAGGTATGAACCTCCACCGCAATCCCCTCTGCGGACGTAACTTCGAGTATTACTCTGAGGACCCCTTGCTCACAGGTAAGATTGCTGCTGCCTACATCAATGGCGTGCAGAGTCAGGGCGCAGGTGTCTCAGCCAAGCACTTCGCTGTCAACTCTCAGGAGACCGATCGTACTGCAGTCGATGAGCGCGTCTCCCAGCGTGCCGCCCGCGAGCTCTACCTCCGTGGCTTCGAGATCGCCGTCCGCGAGAGCGACCCCTGGACCATCATGGCCTCCTATAATCAGGTGAATGGTCAGTACTCCATGGGTAACCACGACCTGCTGACGAAGATCCTGCGTGAGGACTGGAGCTTTAAAGGCATCGTGATGACCGACTGGATCGGTATCCGCGAAGGCCTTCCCACCATCAGCGAGGTTCATGCAGGCAACGACCTCATGGAGCCAGGACAGCCTGCTCAGGTCGAGGAAATCATCGCTGGTGTAAAGAACGGCTCACTCGACATCAAGGATGTCGACCGCAACGTGCGCCGCATGCTCGAGTATATCGTGAAGACCCCAAGTTTCCACAAGTATCCAGCTTCAAACGCGCCCGACTTCAAGGCTCACGCTGCCATTACCCGTCAGAGTGCTGCCGAGGGTATCGTCCTCCTCAAGAACAACGGTGCTCTGCCCTGGAAGTCAGGTGCGATTAAGACCGTCGCCCTCTTCGGCGAGAACTCCTACGACTTCCTCTCTGGAGGTACAGGCTCAGGTTGCGTTCATCCCCCTTACGTTGTCGATATGCTTCAGGGCCTTGAGAATGCTGGCATCAGCTCGTCAGCCACTCTTACCGATATCTATCGCAAGTACATCGCTTATGCCCGTGTAAAGTTCCAGGCCGAGCGTCATCCTGCCAAATGGTTCCAGACTGAGATGATGGGTCAGCAGAAATATCCTGAGATCGCCATTGCGCCTATCGCCATCAACAAGGAGGTTCAGGCCGCCGATGCAGCGATCATCACCATTGGCCGTCAGGCTGGTGAGGGTATCGACCGCGATATCGACACCGAATTCAATCTGATTCCTGAGGAGCGTAATCTGATTGTTGACGTCTGCAACGCCTTCCACGAGGCAGGTAAGCCCGTCATCGTCATCATCAACTCTGGTAGTGTCATCGAGACCGCCTCTTGGAGCAGTTATCCTGATGCCATCCTGTGCGCTTGGCAGCCTGGTATGGAGGGTGGTAACTCTATCGCCGACCTGCTGACAGGCAAGGTGAACCCCTCAGGTAAGCTCACCATGACATGGCCCATCGCAGCCACTGATCATCCTTCAACCAAGAACTTCCCTGGAAATATCGACGACTACACCTTTAAGCTGATGGCTGCCAACAGGATGCCTATACCTGGCCATGCCTATACCAACCACGACGAGGACATCTACGTCGGCTATCGCTATTTCGACACTTTCCAGAAGAACGTCGCCTACCCCTTCGGCTTCGGCCTCAGCTACACCACCTTCAGTTTCTCCAAGCCCGTCGTGAAAGCTAAGGGTAAGGATGCCGTTGAGATCAGTGTTACTGTTAAGAACACAGGCGCTGTCGCTGGTAAAGAGGTCGCTCAGGTCTACGTTGCCGCTCCTAATGGCAAGCTCGAGAAGCCCTCTCAGGAGCTGAAGGCCTTCGCCAAGACCCGTGAGCTGCAGCCCGGCGAGAGCCAAGTGCTCACGATGACCATCCCCGTGCGCGACCTTGCCTCCTTCGACGAGGCAGGCAGCCAGTGGCTCACTGAGGCAGGCACCTACACCTTCAACATCGGCGCCAGCAGCCGCGACATCGCTGTCAGCGCCCAGTTGAAGATTGCTGAATACACTGAGAAGACCACCAACGCTCTCGCGCCCCAGCAGCCCCTCAACCTGATGAAGCAATAAGATTTATACCAATATATGATCAAATGAAAATGATTGGCGGCATGTCACCATGTCGCCAATTATTTTTGCTTAATCTCCGTAGCGCTGTAGTTGATACGGAGGGCGTA
>JAEETB010000417.1 GCA_016286575.1 Prevotella sp. | reverse complement strand
GTCACGGCACGGTAGACTGATCCCGAGGGAATGTGCTTGGCGGTAATCGTAGCGCCGATGGCTTCCTCGTCGCCAGTCGTTACAATACCATTGATACCTGATGTTGTTACCTGAGCGATGGCTGCCACTGTACATGTCAGAAGCGATACAACCATCATGAACAATCTTTTTTTCATCATAACCAGTTATTGAAAGTTTTCTAATTTGGTGCAAAGGTACACATTATATTTTGTAATAGCAAAAAAAACAGAAAAAAATGCGTACCCGCGCTCCATATAAAAAAGAAAGATCATCATTTGATGACCTTTCTGCCTTTGCGGATATAAATGCCTTTCCTGGGTGACTTGGCATTGACGCGCTGACCTTGCAGGTTGTAGAGCGTATCGTCTGTATCGTGGAAGATATGCTTGTGAGGCGATGAGATGCCTGTGGATACAGGCTGATAGTTGTCGCTACTGAATGCCACATCTGTCATGTTGCCCCAGATATACTGTTCTAGACCTGGATAATCCACGAAGGGATTGCGGTTCTTCTGAATAGCGAAGATGGCGTTGTTGCGATTGGTTTCCTTCTCGCTGACGGGATCGTTGGCAGCCCAGCGCAGGAGCATCTTCAATGCCCAGTCGGTGAAGAAAGGATAGACATTGCCGGAAAGCATCGGGCTGCTCCAGTCTTTCAGACTGCGATCCTTGCCAAAGCCGTTCTTATAGGCCTCATAGCATGTTGCCATATAGAAATAGGCCCGTGCAAGGTCGCCCTTATACAGGTCGTTGGGTTCGAAGACAACGCCTGGACGATTTGCCACGGTATAACCTATACTGTCAACGCAGGTGCCCAGCTTGGAGAAACCCTCCTTGGACTGCTTTGACACCTCTCCCACCTCACCGTAAGGATAATTGGAACGAATTTCGTTGACATTACGGTCAGTGGGGAACAGGTGGTGAAGGTCTGTATACATGGGATAATCCTTGTCCGACTTATCCTCATTGAACCAGCTCTTTGGCAGGGCGTGCTCGCGATTATACTTTACACCTTCATCACACTCCTGACCCTTGTCCTGGTCAACGACAGGGGTGAAATTGGAGATGGCGGAATAGATCTCCCAGATCTTGCCGTCCTCACGGATATCGTAAGAGTTAATGGCATTCCACACACCTGGGGTGTAGGACTGCATTGTGTGGGGACTGATAATCTGGAACAGGGCCGTCTTCAGTTCTGCGCCCTTCTTACCATCAGCAGGCTGATAGTAGGCTGCTACTTCGGCAAAAACCTGCGCACTGATAACTAGCAGATAAAAGGTCGATACCAGAGAAAGGAGAAAACGCTTCATCTTATTCTGAAAAACGGGTACACGTGGCAGAATGATATGCACGTGTACCCGTTGGATAATTCTAATATCTGATTAATTAGCTTTCACGAGAGAGTAGAATACACCGTTGTTCACCTGAGGTGCATCATTATGGGTAGACTTCGGACCAATGACGGTGAGCTTGTCACCTACTGCGATGCCAAACTTCGCAACGGCACCCTTACGGGCATCGCCCTTGGCACCCCATCCGGGATAGCAGCCGTAGATGTACAGACGGTTCGTGCCATCGTTGATGTAGATGTTGCCATAAGTATCGTTGGCAATCTCATCGACGGTTCCAGATACCATGTAGTAGGTGTCCTTGCTGTCTTCCATCGTCAGGAACTCGGCGATCGTGACGGGGTGAACCTTGATGTAACTTTCAGTCTGTGCATTCGTCATCTGGGGTGTACCCTTGTACTCTCCGCGTTTGCCGACGAGAGTCACAACATCACCTACTACCAGGCCGCTGCCCTCGAAGGCACCCTTCTCACCGATACCATAGACATAAACCTCGCCTGAGTAGTCACTGATGTGGATATTGCCATAGGTGGGATTGTCGATCTTGGTGATGACACCCTGGATGCGATATAGAGCGTCGCCTGTAGAAGCAGCGAGGAAGTCAGTCACAGAAACATCGACGATGGCACCTTCCTGTGTGATAGTAGCCTCGGCAGAGTACTCCTTCTTACCATCGGTGGTCTTGAAGATAACGGTTGTGCTACGCTCACCACCCGCATTCGGAGCAGCATGGAAGGTGACAGTAGGATTTGCACCTACGGTAGAGTTAACAACACCCAACCAGCTCTGAGCCTCAGCAGGAATCTCCACAGCCACACCTGTACCCTTGCAGGTCAGGTTAGCCACGATATCACCACCTCCGAGAGGCAGTTCTTTTGCGACAGCACCATTAATGGTCAGAGAGTCGACCTTGATGAGTGACTTGTTGATCTTGACAACGCTGACATTCACAAGCTCAACAGTACCGTTGTAAGTGGTCTTGGGACCCTCAACGGTTACTTCGTCGCCCACCTCGATGCCCAGACTCTCGAAATTCTTCTCGGCACCGCTCTTGTCGAGTGTACCATAGATATAAACCTCGCCAGTACCATCATTCATATACCAGTTGC
>JAEETB010000416.1 GCA_016286575.1 Prevotella sp. | reverse complement strand
TCACTTTTGAGGCGTAGAAACCTCCTTCTTTCTTCTTGTTGATCATTCTTTGTTGCGTTTTGGATAAACACCGCAAAGATAATCAATATATATAAGGTACGCAATACGGTCTAAAATGACCGCTTACATTTAAGAAAATATTATTTTCACCAACATCACCAACCTCTTCTTGTCCTTAAGAAGAGGCTTCGAACCCCATCTCCAAACCTCATTCCCCAATCATTGGGTAAGAGGCTTAACTGAAAATCGCAGCACGCCGCCGATTTTCAGATCTCATTATGGTAGCCAGAACCATCAAAGAATCTGGCTGGTCTTTATTTGGCCCTGCGGGCTACAATAATTAACGCTTCCTTTGTTTGTCAAAGAGTTTTGAATGGGAGCCCAAACGAACAAGGCGAATGATCTTCTGTTCAGGATCCTTCCAAATTAGAAGGAAGTCATCCTCGACATGGCACTCCATACAGTTTTTATATTGTCCCTTTAAAGGATGAGGAAGATATTCTGCAGGCACTATACCCGTACGTCCAAGGTGTTCAAGTACTTTGTAAAGCTCATCAAGTTTATGTTCATCGAACTTCACGCTCTTTAAGTCCTTCTTGAACTGAGAGGACTGTTTGAGAGTATATTCGTAATTGGGTTTCAGTTCCATCTGATTCAGAGACTTTTAACGTAGTCTTTGAAATTTGTAATGTCGAGTGATTCGAGTTCCACTCCACTCTCACACTCTTCAATAGCAGCACGGGTCTCAGCATTTGGAACGTATTCCCATTCTTCCTTGGCCTTTGCCTTCCGACGAATAGAACGCACGAATTTGATAGTCTGAACCATCAAATCGTCATTGCCCATGATGTGACTCATTTCATTAAGCAAAGATTTTTCTAATGATATTGTTGCCATATTATTTGTTCTAAATCGGTGCAAAGATAAGGAAAATATTGGAATTCTCCAAATTTTGGAGCATTTATCTGCTTACCTTGAATGGAAGCAGGGATTTCCCTGCAGGTTCTCAACATCTCCAACCTCTTCTTACCGTAAGAAGAGGCTTCGAACCTTTTCCCAAACCCTTTTCCAATCATTGGAACAGGGCTTAATTGATTCCGGGCAGAGACCGCCCTTCATCAAGGACTTCTTGTATGGCTCGCAGAGCCTGTCTTAAGACTCGCAGCGCTCGAATAAGCGGCAAAGCCGAGCGGCCCCTTCGGGGCGAGCCATGGGTTTTATGTGGCCCGGAGGGCTACCATAAGAATAATCTATACCATTGTTAAAACACTCGGGGAACGCCACGCGGCTAGGGGCAGACAGCCCCGACGAGCGGGGTGGGTGGGAGCGAACGCTTAGAGAGCGGGGCTATTTGTTTTTTGCAACCTGTTGTACCAAACTACGTATATAGGTATCCGTGACATTACTAATGTCAGACTTATCGTAAATCGTCATCAGAGTGCGAAAAGCTTACGAGCGTCATGATGAACCTTACCAGCATGAAGCTCGTCAAAAGCCCTTGTCAGACTCTCTTTAACCATTGCTTTTTGAACTTTGGTCTTATCTTGTTCGGCAAGGAGTCGCTTTGTGAGTGCCTTGCGAACAGCTTTTGTCTGGCCCTGTATGAGTACCCAAAGGGCATCAACTGTACTAATTTCACTGGTCTGTGAAGGTATTGTCGTAATCATAACTTTATCTTTTTGCGGGCAAAGATAAGGATTTTATTGGAAATATCCAAATTTTGGAGCAATTATCTACTTGCTGGAAGTGCAAAGGAGGGGGTCACTACATTTTGGGATGTAGCGTCGGAAATGGGTCAGTTGGTGTGTGAAGTCCGTTTTGCACTGATTACCAGCGACATAGTGAGACAATTGCATCGTAATCTCCCCGGGGGAGATTACGATGCCTTGTCAAACTGCCGTTTTCAGAGCAATCTATGATTGGAGGTTAATCAAATTTTTGCATTTCTATTGAAAATTTATCGAAAAATGTGTGCTATATTGCTTTTATTTTCGTACCTTTGCACGCAAATCAGCATCTCCCCCGGGGAGATTACGATGCTGGTTTTCAGACTCCCAAATCTTTGAGAATCTTCAGGTTGGCCTTGTCGATCGTGGCTGTATCGATGGAGCCAAGGTAGAGCTGTGTGGTGGCAAGGGACTCGTGACCCAGGCTGCTGCTGATAACGGGCAAGGGGGTGCCTAAGTCCCGGGCACGCGTGGCCCAAGTGTGACGCGCCACATACATCGTGAGCGCGGGCACTATACCATATTCTTCGCTCAGGCGATGGAGGGCATAGTTCACCCGCTGTTGGGCTCGCTGATAGTCATGACGGGCTGTTTCAGCAGAGCGGATGATGGGCAGGAGATAATCGCCACCTGTGCCTAAACGGTCGAGGAGCTGCTGCATACAGGGCTCCCAACGGATGGAGAGGATCTGCCCCGTCTTATGACGGCAATAGGTCAGGACGCCATCGCGCAGATCGGTCTTCCGCAGGTAGG
>JAEETB010000062.1 GCA_016286575.1 Prevotella sp. | reverse complement strand
AGGCATTCAAGGGCGCTAAGTACATCATCTCTTCAGGTGGTGCTCCCCGTAAGGCTGGCATGACCCGTGAGGACCTGCTCGCTGGTAACTGCAAGATCGCTGAGGAACTTGGCCAGAACATCAAGAAGTTCTGTCCTGATGTAAAGCATGTGGTAATTATCTTCAACCCCGCTGACCTTACTGGTCTGGTAACCCTGCTCTACTCTGGTCTGAAGCCAGGTCAGGTTACAACCCTCGCAGGTCTCGATACAACCCGTCTGCAGAGTGCCCTCGCCAAGAAGTTCGGTGTGATGCAGAATCAGATCACTGGTTGCGCTACCTATGGTGGCCACGGTGAGCAGATGGCTGTATTCGGCAGCCACGTTGTGATCGCTGGTCGCAAGCTGACTGACATTATCGGTACCGCTGAGTTCCCCGCTGAGGAGTGGGAGCAGATGAAGATCGATGTCACCAAGGGTGGTGCCAAGATCATCGAGCTTCGCGGACGCAGCTCTTTCCAGAGCCCAGCATATCTCTCAGTTGAGATGATTCGTGCCGCTATGGGTGGTGAGCCTTTCCGTTTCCCCGTTGGAACCTATGTTAAGACTGACAAGTACGACCACATCATGATGGCCATGAAGACCACCATGACTGCTGAGGGTGCTAAGTTCGAGGTTCCCCAGGGTACTGCTGAGGAGAACGCCAAGCTGGATCAGAGTTACGAGCACCTCTGCAAGATGCGCGATGAGCTCGTTACGCTGAACATCGTTCCTCCCGTTTCTGAGTGGAATAAGATCAATCCAAACCTCTAATTATGGCTTTGATTAAATCATATCGCGGTCTCGCTCCCAAATGGGGGCGAGACTGCTATTTTAGCGAGAACGCCACGATTGTCGGCGACGTGACGATGGGCGATGAGTGCTCCGTATGGTTCAACGCAGTCGTTCGTGGCGACGTAGCCCCAATCACCATCGGCAACTGCACGAACATCCAAGACGGCAGCTGCGTGCATGTAACCTTCGACACAGGCCCTACCCATATCGGCAACTACGTGACGATCGGTCATAACGTCACCGTCCATGCCTGCACCATTCACGATCACGCCCTTATCGGCATGGGTTCTACCCTGCTCGATGGTTGCGAGGTGGGCGAAGGCTCCATCGTAGCCGCAGGTGCCCTTGTACTCCAGAACACGAAGATCCCTGCAGGCGAAATCTGGGGCGGCGTACCAGCCAAGTACATCAAGCCCGTCCGCCCAGGCCAGACGGACAACGCCGAGCATTACGTCGCCTACTCCAAATTCTACCTCGAAGACCAAGAATAAGTGGCACTTATTAAGAAATAAACGGCACTTATCAAAAAAATAAGCGGCACTTATTGCGCAATAAGTGCCGCTTATTGGCGGATTATCTTTTACGGATTATATCTAAACCTATTTCCCCAGGATCTGCTCGGCGTGCTCTTTGGTTTTGACTTGCTTGCCAGCGAAGATCTGTTCGATGATGCCTGACTCGTTGATGATGAAGGTGGTGCGGATGGTACCCATGGTCTTCTTGCCGTACATCGACTTCTCGCCCCAGGCGCCCATGGCTTCGAGCAGCGTGTGATCGATATCGGCAATCAAGGGGAAGGGCAGTTCGTACTTCTCCTTGAACTTGACATGCGAGGCGGCAGAGTCCTTGCTGACGCCAACGACTTCATAGCCAGCCTGTTGCAGTTCCTGATGATGGTCTCTCAGACTACAGGCCTCAGCTGTACAGCCACTGGTATTATCCTTCGGATAGAAGTAAAGGATCAATTTCCTACCCTGGAAATCGCTCAATCGGATCTCCTTACCATTCTCGTCCTTACCCAGAATCTCGGGTGCTTTGTCTCCAATGTTCATAAGCAAAAGTGTGTTTATTGATTTGATGTGATTGTTGCGACGACGTACTCGCTTTGGGTGCCGATGCGGAACTTGCCTCCCCAGATGCCAAGACCTGAGGACACGTAATACTGCGTATTCCCACGCTTATGGCTGCCCCAGGAGCATTCGTAGATATGATCGGTAATCCAGGAGATGGGCCACACCTGTCCGCGATGGGTATGTCCGCTAAGCTGGAAATCGACTCCTGCAGCCTCAGCACGATCCAAATTATAGGGCTGATGATCCAATACGATGGCGTATTTAGGGGTTAGGGGTGAGAGGTTAGGGGTGAGAGAATACATTAAATCCTTAAGGGGTTTGCGGCGCATGTTGGTACGATCGTCGCGACCTATTATGACGATACTGCTATCTATCACAGCAGCCTCATCGATGAGCAGATGGATGCCTGCTTCCTGATAGAACTGTTTGGCTTCTGGATGACCTGCATAAAACTCGTGATTTCCCAGACAGGCATAAACGGGAGCCTTCAGGCGATGAAACTCTTCTGCCATTCGCTCTTCAAATAATGGACGCATGCTGCCGTCGATGATATCGCCTGCAATCAGAATGAAATCAGGATTCTCGGCATTGATCATATCCACCCAGCGAGCCAGTTCCTTGCGTGGATTGTGATAACCCAGATGCAGGTCGCTCAGCATCACCACCTTATAGTCCTTGGGCAGCGGTTTGGAAGATTTCAAATCCAATGGTACGCGTACCTTATTATAATAATGGAGGTTTCCATAAAGGAAGATGCCAAAAACGAGCGCAAAGAGGAATAAGGCTGACTGCCAGTTATGATAAAGCAGAGATTTGGGCACAAGATGCACAAGGCGCCCCAGATCGAGCACCAGGAAGATCATCACAAGATAAAGCAGAATAAAGAGCGTTGAGGTACCCACCTCGTAGGCCATCTGCGCCAAAGGCAGGGGAAGGGTATCAAACTTACGTCCAAAGTTCGCGAAAAGCAATAGGAAGCAAGCCAGCATGACCAGCAAGACAAGAACCTTCCACCAACGAGCCAAGGGCAGGATGACCCAAACGTGCCAACCAATATAAATGACTGCCAACAAGGGCAGAACCGTGAAAATCATCACCCACATATATTTCATATCCAGTCTAATGGTTGCAAAAATAATAAGAAAAAAACGATTTCCAAGCGTCAATTCACAATTATTTTGTATCTTTGCAAACGTATTTTCAATTTTTAGCATTAATAAGAAATGAAACAAAGGTCACTACTTTTATGGCTGGTGCTCCTACTGGCTCATATCAGTTACGGACAGAACCGTGAGATTCACATCCTCGCGACTAATGATATGCATGCAAATATCGATGCATTTCCACAGTTCGCAGCCATCGCAGACAGTCTGAGAACACTCTATCCCTCGCTGCTCGTTTTTTCTGCTGGCGACAATCGTACAGGTAATGCGATAAGCGACAAGTACGAGATCTCATCCTATCCTATGGTGGCGCTGATGAACCAGGTGGGGTTCAATGCCAGTACGTTAGGAAATCATGAGTTTGACGTAAAATCGCTTCCACCCCTGATGGGATTGTCTAACTTCAGCTATATCTGTGCCAATGCCTTGCCTTCAGAAGAATCAGGTCTGCACATCGTCCCCACTCAGGTTTTCGATGTCGATGGCCTGAAGATTGGCGTCATTGGTATCATTCAGGTTAATACGCAAGGACGCCCTGACACCCATCCTGACAATGTGAAAGACGTTAAGTTCTCGCTCCCAATGAACACTATCGCCAAATATAAGGATTTCAGCCAGCAGTGTGATGCCACCATCCTATTATCACACCTTGGTTATGAAGACGACGTCAAGATGGCTAAGGAATTTCCCTGGATTGATCTGATTATTGGAGGTCATACTCACTTCCAACTAACGGCAGATGAACCACTCCATAATGGGGTTCTGATAACCCAGAATAAGAATGCCTTGCAATCAGTGACCCATATTACTCTGACTCTCAAGAATGGGCGCATCATAGATAAGAAGGCAGAATATATCAAAGTCAAAAACTTCACACAAAAGAATCGTCTGGTGGAGGCTATGGTGCAGTATTTCAACAAGAACCCCTATTTCGAGCGCATCATCGCAGAGGCTGCTGTGCCTTTCACGCACAAAGACGAGTTAAATTTTCTGATGTGTGACGCTTTCTTGGAGGAAGGAACTGGCGACATCAGCATTGTCAATAATGGTGGTGTACGCTTAGACTCTATTGCTGCAGGTAACATTACCATGCGAGAGGTCTTGTCGATGGACCCCTTTAACAACCTCGCCGTAAAGATGCGCCTGACAGGTGAGGAAATCCTAAAGCTTCTGACCACCTACAGCCGAGGCTCACTCTATCATTTGCCTCGTGTGGGCGGTATCATCTGTGAAGCCACCGTGGATAAAGACGACCAGTACAAAGATCGTCTGAAGCGCATCAAACTGACGACACTTGACGGAAAAGAGTTTGAACTGGACAAGACTTATGAAGTGGTGACGAACAGCTACCTATCCAGTGTATGCAAGTCATTTCTCAACACAGATTACGAGTCATTGCACATACACACAGCTGACATGCTGATCAACTATCTGAAGAAGCAGAAAGTCGTTAGTCCTACGAGGATAGAAAGATTGAAGATTAAGGAAGAGTAACGCTGCCAAGCACCTTGGCGGTAGCACCTGCCTGACCTTTGACGAACTGCCCTGCCAGCTGTCCCTGTTCTTTCAGATACTGGGCATCAGAGGCCAGGCGACTCATCTGGCGCTCAAATTCTTCGTAGTCGTGAATCTCGAAGCCGCCATTCTTCTTGAGGCCCTGTGCCTCCTGGAACTTCTGATTGTTGGGGCCAAAGAATACGGGCACATCCCAGACTGCTGCCTCCAGCAGATTATGAATACCCACGCCAAAGCCTCCTCCGACATAAGCCACATCACCATAATGGTAGATGCTGGAAAGCAGACCATAACAGTTGATGATCAGCACATCTGCGGCCTTCACATCGTCCTCTTTGGCATCCTTATAACGTACAATCTTGCGGCCTGCCAATAGTTTCTCAATCTGTTCCAGATGATCCTCACCAATGACGTGGGGCGCAATGATAAGCTTCCAGTCCTTGTGCTCATTAAAGTAACGGATAAAGATCTCCTCATCAGGGGGCCAGCTGCTACCAGCCACAAACACCTTGTAATCCTGCTTGAAGGCCTCAACGACAGGCAACTGCCTGGCAGCCTCCTTAATCTGGAGCACACGATCGAAGCGGGTATCACCTACAATCGTCACATTGGTTATACCTATCTTAGCCAGCAGTTCCTTGCTGATCGTGTTCTGCACAAAGAAATGGGTGAAGCAGTTCAGTACGCGACCATACTGACGACCATACCACTTGAAGAACACCTGATCAGGACGGAAGATACTCGAAACACTATATACAGGGATATGACGATGCTTCAGAATGTGCAGATAGTTGTACCAGAACTCGTACTTGATGAAGAATGCCATCACTGGGCGAACGGTACGGAGAAATCTGCGAGCATTGGTGATCGTATCGAGTGGCAGATAGGTGATGATATCAGCGCCTTCGTAGTTCTTACGCACCTCATAGCCTGAAGGCGAGAAGAACGTGAGCAGGATCTTATACTCAGGATGATCCTGACGCAACTGCTCCATCAAAGGACGACCCTGTTCGAACTCACCCAAGGAAGCAGCATGGAACCACACATACTTGGCATTGGGATCGACTTTTTCACGCAGGATCTTAAATGCCTCGCGCTCACCACGCCACATCTTACGCACCTTCTCGTTGAAGCGACTATAGACAGCCACTCCAAGAAGATACAGATATATGATCAGGTTGTATACCATCAGCCTAATACTTCAATAGCACGTTTCATTCTGGCAATCGTCTCCTCCTTACCGAGGAAAGCAGAGATATCAAACATACCAGGACCCTTACCCTCGCCCACAAGTGTCAGACGCCAGGCGTTCATCACATTGCCAAGCTTATATTCCTTCTGCTCTACCCAAGCGTGGACAATCTGCTCCTGATTCTCAAGTGAGAAATCGTCGATGCCCTCGAGCACAGCGATTAACTCTGTCATCACCTGAGCCGAGTCTTCCTTCCAACGCTTCTTGGCTGTTTTCTCATCGTACTCCGTAGGAGCCTCGAAGAAGAACGAGCAGAGAGGCCACAACTCATGAACGAACGATACGCGATCCTTCATCATAGCTGTCACCTGAAGGATGCGCTCGGAAGTCTCGTTGGGACAATGCTCCTTGACGATTGGCTCGAAGAGAGCTGCGATTTCCTCATTCGACTTCATCAGGATATACTCGTGGTTAAACCAGATGGCCTTCTCGAAGGCAAACTTGGCACCTGCCTTTGAACATTTGCTGATATCGAAGAGGGGAACAAGCTCATCGAGTGAGAAAATCTCCTGCTCTGTACCAGGATTCCAACCCAACAGTGCCAGGAAATTGATGACTGCCTCAGGGAAATAGCCATCCTCACGATAGCCACGAGAGGTCTCGCCAGTCTTAGGATCTTTCCAAAGCAATGGGAACACGGGGAATCCCAGACGGTCACCATCGCGCTTTGAGAGCTTGCCTTTGCCATCAGGCTTCAACAACAGAGGCAGATGGGCAAACTGCGGCATCGTATCCTCCCAGCCAAAGGCCTGGTAAAGCAACACATGCAAAGGTGCGCTGGGCAGCCACTCCTCACCACGGATGACGTGAGAGATTTCCATCAGGTGGTCATCTACAATATTTGCCAGGTGATAGGTAGGCAGCTGGTCGGCACTCTTGTAGAGCACCTTATCGTCGAGGATATCGCTCTTGACGCGAACCTCACCACGGATCAGGTCGTTAACCAGCACTTCCTGACCAGCCTCAATCTTGAAGCGGACCACATACTGCTTGCCATCAGCTATCAACTGGTCAACCTCCTCTTTAGAGAGTGTCAACGAGTTACGCATCTGACTGCGCGTGTGGCAATCGTACTGGAAATTCTGGATCTCAGCACGCTTGGCCTCCAACTCCTCTGGTGTATCGAAGGCAATGTATGCCTTATCGGCATCCAGCAGCTGCTGCACATATTTCTTATAGATATCGCGACGCTCGCTCTGACGATAGGGGCCTTTGTCGCCTCCAAAGCTGACACCCTCGTCAAACTTGATACCGAGCCATTTGAACGACTCGATGATATACTCCTCTGCACCAGGCACGAAACGGTTGGAATCAGTATCCTCGATACGGAAAACCAAGTCGCCACCATGCTGCTTGGCAAACAGATAATTATACAAGGCAGTACGAACACCACCGATATGTAAAGCTCCCGTAGGACTGGGTGCAAAACGCACCCTAACTCTTCTTTCTGACATCATAAAAACTGTAATTTGTCTGCAAAGGTACAAAATATTTCTTAATTCTTGATTCTTAGTTGGAATTTTATGCACAATATAAGCAAAGAATTCTCATTTTCTTTGTATCTTTGCATCGATTAAAGTATAAAAAAGGTACAAATGAGCAGTTTCAACATCAAAAATGACGTTACGTGGCGCGACTTCCTGATTCGTTCCGCATTCATCATTGGCACAGTTGTCATCATCGTCTGGATGATGCCTAGAAGCAGTAACATCAGTTTCAAAATAGAAAGAGGAAAACCCTGGACTTATTCAGATCTGAAAGCGCCCTTCGACTTCCCCATTTACAAGAGCGATGAGATTGTCAAGGCAGAGCGCGACAGTCTGATGCAGCAATACGAGCCGTATTACCTGTATAATGACGAAATCGTCAACAAGCAGATCCGTCAGTTCGTCAAGGACTACAATAATGGTATCCCTGGCCTTTCCAAGGATTATATCAGTTTCGTGGCCAATCGCCTTCGCGGTCTGTATGCCCAAGGTATCATGAACAGTTCAGAATATGCCAGACTGAACAAGGACACGACACAAAACATCCGTATCATCAACGGTAAAGATGCCAACAGCGTGGCGATTACCAAGGTGCACTCCGTCGTGTCTGCCTATGAACAGATTTTCCTTGACGAGTCTCTGGCTGCCCACCGTGAGATTCTGCAGAAATGCAACCTGAACGACTACATCACGCCCAATCTGATATACGACAAGGAGAGGAGTGAGGCCAGCCTCAACGACCTGCGCAACAGCATTCCTTTAGCCAGTGGACTCGTTCAGCATGGACAGAAGATCATCGAACGTGGCGAAATTGTAGACGCGAAGACCTATGATATTCTAATCTCGTTTGAAAAGGAAACCCAACGGCGCGAAACGGGTAAGCAGCAAATCAGCATGACCATCATGGGACAAATCTTGTTTGTTGGCATACTGATTACCTGCTTCACCATCTTCCTGACACTATTCCGCAAGGACTATTTTGAGAAGATGCGCTCCACAACCATGCTCTACGCGCTGATTACCATCTTTGTCGTCATTGCCTCTGTCATGGTGAAGCATAGTATCCTGCATGTCTATATCGTACCGTTCGCCATGGTACCCATCTTCATCAGGGTGTTCATGGACTCACGTACGGCTTTCATGGCACATACCACTATGATCCTTATCTGTGCCAGTTTTCTGCAGCATCCGCTGGAGTTCGTATCCGTTGAACTCGTGGCTGGACTGGTTGCCATTTTCTCACTACGCGAACTGTCCAGCCGTTCGCAACTCTTCTGGACAGCTGTGTTCGTAACTATAGGTGCTACATTGATGAATCTGGCTACGGACTGGATCCAGAATGACGATATCATGAAGATCAGCTATAGCGAATATAATTACCTCGCCATTAACGGCTTGCTGTTGTTCTGCTCCTACCCTCTCCTCTATCTGATAGAAAAGGCGTTCGGCTTTACATCCAACATCACCCTTATCGAATTGTCGGATATGAACAAGACGCTCCTCAGGAAGATGAGTGAGGTGGCACCTGGCACGTTCCAGCATTCGATTCAAGTCGGTAACCTGGCAGCAGAGATTGCTAATAAGATTGGAGGCAAAAGCCAGCTGGTACGTACAGGAGCGATGTATCATGATATCGGCAAGATCATCAATCCCATTTACTTCACAGAGAACCAGTCAGGCATAAATCCTCATGAAAAAATGGGGGCTATCGACAGTGCCCAGATGATTATCAGTCATGTGACAGAGGGCATCAAACTGGCAGACAAATACAACCTGCCTAACGTCATCAAGGAGTTTATATCCACCCACCACGGACAAGGCAAAGCTAAGTATTTCTATGTGAAATATAAGACTGAACATCCCAACGATACAGTAGACGATCTGCTCTTCACCTATCCGGGCCCCAATCCGTTTACCAAAGAGCAGGCTATCCTGATGATGGCTGATACCGTAGAGGCTGCTTCACGTTCGTTGCCTGACTATACGGAGAAGACTATCCGTGAACTTGTCAACAAGCTCATCGACGGTCAAGTGGCAGATGGCTATTTCAAAGAGTGCCCCATCACCTTCCGCGATATTGCCTACGCCAAAACCGTATTGATCGAGAAACTCAAGACGATCTATCATACACGAATCAGCTACCCAGAACTGAAAAAGTAGTTCGTAATTGCACACTTTAACCCCCATTTGTGCAAGAAAAAGTTGCACAAATGAGGGATTTTGTGCATAAATACCCTTGTTTTTGGTTAATGGTTGTTAATATTGTGTGCGCAAACAGAGATAATTTGTGCAATATACATACCTTTGCACCCGGTTTTAGTAAAAAGATGTTTAAGGATATGAAAAAATTCTATGCAGTGCTTACCGGTGTGATGCTGGCAGCAACAACCACAGCAACGGCTGGTGGAATCTTAACCAACACTAATCAGAGTATCGACTTCTTGAGAAACCCTGCCCGCGATGCAGCCATCGGCCTCGACGGCGTCTACAGCAATCCCGCAGGTGTGGCTTTCCTTCCTGAAGGTTTCCACCTTGGTATCAATTGGCAGTATGCGCACCAGACGCGTACCATCACGAGCAACAATCCCGTGTTTGCTCTTGGCCGTAAGAACAACGGAGAGAGCAAGAAAATCTTCGAGGGTGTGGCAGATGCGCCTTTCATTCCTTCTATTCAGGCTGCCTACAACAAAGGTGACTGGAGCATTCAGTTCAATTTCTCCATACCTGGTGGTGGCGGCAGTTGTGAATTTGCCGACGGACTCGGCTCTTTCGAGAGTGTCGTAGGCAACATTGCGCAGCAGCTCTCTGGTCTGGATCAACTGGCTACAGCACTTGGACAGTCTGCCCCTGGTGTCAGTGGATACGACATGGACGGATATATGCAGGGACGTAATTATTACTTCGGTTTCCAGTTGGGTGCTGCCTATAAGATTACGCCCGACCTTGCTGTATATGGAGGTTTGCGCGTGCTCTACGGAACGGCTACTTATAAGGCAAAGATCAGCAATATCCAGGTAAAGACGGCTAATGGTTATGTAGACTTTGGAAGTTTCATGCAATCAGCAACAGCAATGGTCGACGGTGGTATCAGCTATGTCAATACAGCCTTGGAACAAGTCAATGCAGGTATGGCACAGATGGAAGCAGCAGGAGCAACAGCCCTTCCCCAATATACAGAGCTGGTTGCCACGAAGGCACAGCTTGAAGGCTCAAGTGCACAGCTTGAAGCTACCAGCACCAATCTCAATGCCTTACAGAAATACTCTCAGGGTGTAAATCTGCTCTGTAACCAGTCAAGTGTGGGTATTGCTCCTATTATCGGAATTGACTACCGTGTGGGAAAATTTAATTTTGCTGCAAAATATGAGTTCAAGACTCAGATTCGTATGAAGAATGAGTCAACCGTCAATGAGGCTAGCGAGATTCCTGCCGTCAACAAATTCCGTGATGGTGAGAAAATAGATGAGGATTCTCCTGCACAACTGGCACTTGGAGCTATGTGGAATGTCTGTGATGCTGTACGTCTGAACCTCGGCTATCACCACTTCTACGACAAGAACGCCAACTGGTATAACAACACTCAGGAGCTGCTTGACGGCGGTACCAATGAGTATCTCGCTGGTGCAGAATGGGACATCACAGACAAACTCACCGTTTCAGCTGGAGGACAGCTGACCCGTTACCAGCTGACAGATAAATACATGAACGATATGTCATTCGTAGTTAACAGCTACAGCCTCGGCTTTGGTTTCAACTACAAGGTTTCTGATGTCGTAACGCTGAAGGCGGCCTATTTCCAGACTAATTACGAGAACTACGATCGCGTTACTTCGACACAACCACTTATCAGTGACACATTTACCCGTACTAACCGCGTACTGGGTATCGGCTGCGAACTGAACTTCTAAGGAAAAACTATAAAGGATCTACGTCGTAATAGATCTGAAGCGAACTATAGCGCTTGTCTTGTAGCATCTGCTGCTGGGCAAGCGCTAAGTATTTACGGACCTCTGGCATATTGATGCCAAGTTCCAACTTCAAGACAAGTTTACGGATAGAGAGTGACTTCACCTTAGCAACTGCTGGCTTGTCAGGTCCGAGAACACGTGCACCAAACCAATTACGAAGGGTACTGGCCATTTCTATGCCTGCCGTCTCAACCACATGGTCGTAACGATGCTTCAGATAAACATAGATGAGACGATAATAAGGGGGATAATGGAACTGCTGACGCTCAGCTATCAGCGAACGATAAAATGATGCATAGTCATTCTGTACTACCTGATGAATCAATGGTAACTCCGGGCTCTTGGTCTGCAGAATGACAAGTCCACGCTTTCCTTTGCGCCCAGCACGTCCACTGACTTGCGACATCATCATAAAAGCATGTTCATAGGCACGGAAGTCCGGATAGTTAATCATCATATCAGCATTCAGGATACCGACCACACTGACCTTGTCAAAATCAAGACCTTTCGAAAGCATCTGCGTGCCAATCAAAAGGTTGGTATGACCTGCAGAAAAATCACTGATAATCCGTTCATAGGCCTGACGACTACGGGTTGTATCAAGATCCATACGGGCTATACGGGCTTCAGGGAAGATGTCATGCACCTCTGCCTCGATCTTCTCAGTACCATAGCCAACGGTCTGCAGATGAATACATCCACAGTTTGGACATTCTGTAGGAACTTGATAGGTATAGCCACAATAATGACAGGTCAACTGATTGAGGTTACGATGGAACGTCAGTGACACATCACAATGCTGGCAATGAGGCACCCAACCGCACTGCTTACACTCAATCATAGGGGCATAACCACGACGGTTCTGGAACAAGATAGCCTGTTCACCTCGCTCCAAGGCCTCGCGTACCTTATTTAATAATATAGGGGAGAAAGGACCGTTCATCATCTTCCGATGCTGCAGATCCTTCACGTCGACAACCTGAATCTCAGGAAGTTCGATTCCCTGATAGCGCTGGAAGAGCTCCACGAGCCCATATTTACCCGTCTTGGCATTGTGGTATGTCTCCAAGGACGGCGTAGCTGTTCCTAAGAGGGTCTTGGCACCAAACATCTGTGCCAGTATGATGGCTGAAGATCGGGCATGATATCGAGGCATGGGATCCTGTTGCTTATAGGAGGTTTCCTGCTCCTCGTCGACAATAACCAAACCCAGGTTCTGAAATGGAAGAAACACAGCACTACGCGCTCCAAGAATCACATCGTAAGGATGTGAAGACAGTTGTTTCTGCCAGATCTCCACACGTTCGGCATCACTGTATTTGGAGTGGTAGATGCCCAGACGATTTCCAAAGACCCGCTGCAGACGGTTCATCA
>JAEETB010000415.1 GCA_016286575.1 Prevotella sp. | reverse complement strand
TGGGCGCAAAGGTCAGAGATCTTCTGCGCCCACGGTATTATTATTGTACCCGATTGAATGTGATTGGGACAACACGTCCGACGGCATCACGATAAGTCATGCCAGTCATGGTAATCTGATTTTCATCGAGGGAGAACTTGACCACTCTATCCGTACAGGTGTATTCTGGCTCCAATGATAAGAAACCAGTATCATAAGCGAAACATTTAATATCAGAAGCCATCCCTAAAAACTGGCCATTGCTACCATCTATATTTCTATAGGTTTTATCCCAATAGGCAAACGACTCATAATAATTCTTGTCAAGCAGCAAATACCCCGTGTGGTCTTCCCTGAATACAAAGGTGAAGGTACTTTTTGGCACTTGTGAATCCCCATAATCGTAGCCAACCCATTTGCCTACCAGAGGATTTTCTGTCACTTTCGAGGGTGCCTGATAGGCAGGAGGAGCCTCCATCGCCTCTGCTGGAGTCACAAAATCATCAACATCCTTTCTGTACCAAGGATATGATAGTGGATAAACAGATTTGTGGTCGAACTTCTGGAAATTATTTTGCATCATGGCAAGATACTGAATGGTGTCACCTCCCTCAAAGTAGCAGGTGTAATAATATTCGTATCTATCAGGATATTGATCCGTCAAGTCGGAATAACTGTTGATCTCATACCTAAACCTATCTGTAGTGATGAATACATCGCCGTCATCATCCAGTTTGATGGTGCGCAGATACCCCTGTCCGTCAGTTCCAAATGCTTTGATTTGCTTGATGGTAAAGCCCAGATAGTCAGAATTCTTATGGAGCGGAATGACGGCATCCGTCCAATCCCAGCTGGTATCTGAACGAACGTGCGCATGCTCCCAGTCGTTTTCCCATACTCCGATGAGGTTATTAGGCGCACCTTCAGCATCTTTGACGAACTCTGGCTTCATGACCATGACGCACTTCACGTTCTTGCTATCTCTGATAAAATTCTCATAGTCTGTACCGTATCTGGAACTTAGCTGGCCTGAGGCATCATAGATGCCATAATTCCAATCATAGAACCAAGACAGCATGTGATAGAAGGTCTCACCATTATACTCACATCGGAAAATCTTAGTTTCGCCTGACATGCCCCAAAGTCTAACGGTCTCTTTCAGACCTTCTGGCATATCGCTGAAATTGACATGCTCAACAGGAATTCCGCGATTCACTACCTGATTCTCATAATAGACCATTTCGTAATTGGCAGTCTCATCGATGACTTTAATCTTCTGGCCTGTTCCTGGGTGTGGCCAGGTTCCGATTTCCGTCACCTGATCATCCTTTTTCACATTTCCTGCTCCGTCGTCCTTAGAGCAGGCTGCCAGCAGTGCTGTTAATAGGAACAGCAATAATTTTATGTGATAATTGTTCTGTGTCATTCTCATCAGGTTTTCTTTGATTGCAAAAGTAGGCAATAACCATTTATGTTATACCATTATTGTAGCATTATTATTATTTTTTAACCTTGAGGGTATATCAAACAGGACTATACTCACACTAGTCAAGACAGGTCCCATGAGTTCTCGGCTTCCGTATTATAGAATGGGATACAGTAATCACGACAAGACGGAATGGGTGCTTATTTTCGCATTGGAATTCGGACGCCACTTCGGACTAACGCTCAAACAGGCGTTTAACTACTTGAGCCGTTTCGGCGGAATCGCCAGTCATGCCCATCTACAGCATCCTCTGGAATCAGGATCCCTCAGGCGAAAACGTGGGTGGCAGCTACAGCCAGTGGCTTATCCAACAACAACTGCGCGACGAGGCGAAGTTTGAAAGTGTTGTCTGCACGGACTGGGGTATCACCAAGGACATGAAAGTGCTCGACAGTCCGCGAGGCGGTAAGCCCTGGGGTATGGAGGCCTTCAACGAAGCAGAGCGTCATTACAAGATTCTGCAGGCTGGCGTCGATCAGTATGGTGGCAACAATGAGATAGGTCCCGTCATTGAGGCTTATCAGATGTGGGCCAAGGAACAGGGTGAGGAGAGTGCCCGCCAGCGCTTCGAGCAGTCAGCCCGTCGCCTGCTGCTCAATGTGTTCCGCGTAGGTCTCTTCGAGAATCCTTATCTCGATCCCGCAGAAACCTCTAAGATTGTGGGCAAGCCCGAATACATGAAGGAGGTCTACGAGGCACAGCTGAAGCCTGTTGTCATGCTCAAGAACCATGCTAACAGTGTGCTGCCTGTGAAGGACCGCAAGAAAGTCTTCGTACCCAAGCGCCACTTCCCTGCTATCCCAGGTGCCTAGGGCGGTATTTCCGAAGAGAAGACCGTCGAACCCATCAGCCTCGACCTTGCCAAGAAGTACTTCGATGTCGTGGATTCGCCTGATAAGGCCGACTTCGCCTTCGGGCTTAATTGGAGCGGCGTCATCAACGATGACCGAGTGAAGAAGTACAAGTAATCTAAAAAACCCTTCAAGAAAAATCCCCGCTCAATGGTTGGGCGGGGATTAATTTGTCTTA
>JAEETB010000414.1 GCA_016286575.1 Prevotella sp. | reverse complement strand
GACTTCGACAGGATAATGGCAGAGAGACTGGTCCAATATGGCAGCTACTCCCTTGTGTGAACAATCAAGTAAAACTACCGATTATGAGTAATCCGAATCAGTGTTTTCATGGGCAAAGTCCTCACCAACTAGCATTATATCGACATTATTGAAGCATTATGCGTAATAAGGTTGATAATCGGGGAATAATGAGGTAATTTTGCGATGTGAAGAAACGCTTCACCGATGAATATTCACTAAAATATAATAATGTATATGAGTAACATTTGTAAAACCGTGACCCTCCGCACACGGAAGATAAAAGGCGGAGAGCAGTTGTCCTTTTACTTGGACTACTACCCTGGCTACAGGGATGAGAGCACTATGAAGGTTATGCGCCACGAAAGCCTTGGCATCTACATCTATGCCAAGCCGAAGTCGCAGCGTGAGAAGGACTACAACGACCGTATGCGCGAGAAGGCCGAGGCCCTGCGCTGCCGTCGCTACGAGAGCATCGTCAACGAGCGCTATGATTTCTTCGACAAGGAGAAGATGAAGGGCAGCTTCCTCGACTACTTCAAGGACAAGGCCTACAAGAAGAACACGAAGTGGGAGAATGTCTATCTCCACTTCGAGAAGTTCTGCAACGGCAAGTGCCGCTTCGACGAGATCAATGTCGATCTCTGCAACAAGTTCAAGGAGTACCTGATGACCGCCCACCAGCTCAAACACACAGAGTACACCCTGCACATCAATAGCATCGCAGGCTATTGGTCAACCTTCCGCGCCGTACTCCACACCGCCTACCGCGAGCATAAGATTCAGGAGAATCCCAACGGCTTCTTGGAGCGCATTGACACCATCCCCACGGAGAAAGAGCACCTATCAAGGCAAGAACTCGTCAATCTGGCCAACACACCCTGTTCTTCGCCTGTGCTGAAGAAGGCCTTTCTCTTCTCTTGCCTCACAGGACTACGCAAGAGCGACATCAAGCAGTTGACTTGGGATAAGATCCAACCGTATGGCGATGGTTCTATGTACATCACCCTCCGTATGCAGAAGACGAAGGAACTGGTAAACAATCCCATCAGTAACGAGGCTCTGGAACTGATAGGCTTTAATGATGGCGATGAGAACCGCAAACCGACAGACAAGGTCTTTGTCGGCTTCAATGACAGCCTCACTCAGGCCCCTTTGAAGAACTGGATGAAGGAGGCTGGCATCACCAAGCATCTGAGCTACCATTGCTCCAGACATACCTTCGGTTCGCTACAGGTTGAGGCTGGCACCAGCGTCTATACTGTCCAGCATATCCTCGGCCACAAGAACGTCGCCACGACCCAGATTTACGCCGCCATGGCCGACTCCAGCAAGCGCGAGTCCGTTGACAAAATCACCCTAAAATCGGCGAAAACCGCAAAAATGGCTGTCGGATGAGTGAAAAATCGTCTCGTTTGTGTTAAATTTTGAAGAATAATTTTCAAAGGCATGGTTATTTGTTGTTTTTGATTACCTTTGCCCGCAAATTTCAGGACATCAATTAAAATCCAGTAATATGTACAGAAAAGTTAGCATTTCAACTTCGACCGTTCTGCCTGCGGCATTCTTCGCAGCCATCAGTGCCGTGGCCTTGGTCGTGTCATTCATGGCTGCGTCGTATCTCTACGCAAGAAGCACGCTTATTCCATACGGCGTACTTCTTGCCTTGTCGTTCATCCTGCTCGAACTTATGATTATGGTCTATTTCTTCGTCTTGTCAGAGTTCAGCAGTTGTCTCTTTGGCAAGAAGAAAGACGCTCCTGTTCTGGACCAGGCCGATATTGTGCAGGCCGCTCCTGCACAACTGATAGATGCGCAAGCAGATTCTGCCCCGCCAGTTCCTGACAATGTAAGCATAACGCAGCCAGTCCATGAGGAACAGGCGGAAAGCCTACAGGTCCCTGACCCAAGAACGGATGAACCTGCTATTTCATCCAGTCAGGAATCTGCATCCTCAACCAGACTAGATCCAGCATCCCCTGATGTCCCTGCCCCAACTCCGGCTCAGTCAGAAGAAACGAATAAGAAAATAGTCGAGCTCATGAATCTCAGCGCAGGAGAACAGCAGAAAAGAAGGGAGAAGTTCGCCCAAGACCGAAAGGAAATCATGCAGGAGTATATCTACTACTCGCTCGGCCCTCTGCTGGACGAACAGGACATTCTTGCCGTATGGCTTGAATATGAGGGTTGGATAAGCAGCAGTACCTATCAGCCCAAGCCCAGGCTCTGCAAGTGGAAAGACAAGGTGACCAGCCGTGATGTGCGCCATCTGACATGGAACATCGCCAAGCGCATGGGCATGGAGAACGGTTATAAGAGCGAGACTTGTGGCCGTTTCGTGAAGGCCCTGTTCCCAGACCTGTGTGTCAAGCGCGACGGTTCACCCTGTACGGACAGCTACCTGTCACAAAACCTGCTGGAGGAAAAGCCCGATGACCTTATCAAGATTGACAAGCCTGAACCACATTCAATAGCTTTCCA
>JAEETB010000413.1 GCA_016286575.1 Prevotella sp. | reverse complement strand
CGTCTCTCGAACACACTTTCTGGTGGCGAGAGCCAACGTATCAACCTCTGTACAAGTCTCGGAAGTTCTCTCGTAGGCTCTCTCTACATCCTCGACGAACCCAGTATCGGACTCCACTCCCGCGATACCGATCGCCTCATCCATGTATTGAAGGAACTGCAGGCATTAGGCAATACGGTGGTGGTCGTTGAGCACGACGAGGAGATCATGCGTGCTGCTGACCATCTGATAGATATCGGCCCCGATGCAGGCCGTCTGGGAGGCGAGATTGTCTTCGATGGCGATGCAAGCGACATCAACAAATCGTCGCTGAAGAAATACCCCAACAGCTATACGGTCAAATATCTGTTGCACGAAGAGGATATCCCTGTTCCCAAAAGCCGCAGGCCCTGGAACCGCCATATCGACATCAAGGGAGCCCGCATGAACAACCTGCGAGGCATCGATGTCCAGATTCCCCTGAACGTGATGACGGTGGTCACAGGTGTTTCAGGCTCAGGCAAGTCGAGTCTCATCAAGGGCATCCTCTACCCTTCCCTCAAACGTCATCTTGGTGAGGTCTGCGATGCCCCAGGCGAATACCTCGGGCTCCAGGGCGACATCGATGCCGTCAAGCATGTGGAGTTCATCGACCAGAATCCCATTGGCAAGAGCACACGATCCAATCCCGCCACCTATGTAAAGGCCTACGATGCCATCCGCGATCTCTATGCCAATCAGCCGTTGTCCCAGCAGATGGGCTTCACGTCGCAGTACTTCTCCTTCAATGCCGACGGAGGCCGCTGCGAGGAATGTAAGGGCGCTGGCACCATCACCGTCGAGATGCAGTTCATGGCTGACCTCGTGCTCGAGTGCGAGGCCTGTCACGGGCATCGTTTCAAGCACGATATCCTCGAGGTGAAGTATAACGGCAAGAACATCGACGATGTGCTCAATATGACCATCTCTGAGGCCATCACCTTCTTTGAGGGCAATGACGCCATCGTCAAACGCCTCAAGACATTGGAGGATGTGGGACTGGGCTACATCAAACTGGGACAGAACAGCTCGTCGCTCTCAGGTGGTGAGAACCAGCGCGTGAAGCTTGCTTACTTCATCGGACGCGAGCAGCAGGAGCCCACCCTCTTCATCTTCGACGAGCCCACCACAGGTCTCCACTTCCATGATATCCAGAAGCTGCTCGATGCCTTCGACGCCCTGATATCCAGAGGACACACCATCCTCGTGATAGAGCACAACATGGAGATCATCAAGAGCGCTGACTATGTGATAGATCTCGGACCTGACGGAGGCGACAAGGGCGGCAACCTCGTAATAGCAGGCACCCCCGAAGAGGTGGCACGATGCGACGACAGTCTCACAGGACACTACCTCAAGGATAAACTGACATAAGACATACGACATTGAGATACGATCAACTATTCAACCAACGAACCATCCTCACAGCCATACTCCTCTTCAGTGTGGCGTTTGGCGTGTCAGCCTCAAAGAAAGACACGCTCATCCTTGGTCGTATCTATGAGTATCAGCAAACCCATAATGCAGCCATCAAGGGCCTCAAGGACAATGTCTATGCCAAGTTCCGCTTCAATGTCGAGAGGCGTAACGCCACCCTATGGCTCATCCCCACGATGGACGTGCTCTGCAAGGATCCACGCGAGTATATCCGTGAGTCCTACAACAAGGTAACCTTCAACTCTGCCCACGACTTCGACATCAACAGCCAGGTGCTCTCAGGGACCATCCGTAAGAACCGCAAGGCGCTGCCCACTCTGATCGACTACGCCACGCCAAACATCTACGACATCGCACTCTACGAAGGCCACATGCTCTCGCCCTTCAACAAGGTGAACCGCCGCTATTATCAATACACGCAGAAACAGCAGAACGACGGTACCACGCGCCTCGACTTCCGTCCGAAACTCTACAACACGCAGCTGCTCAACGGCTACGCCATCGTGGAGACGAATACAGGGCGCATCATCCGCACCCTGCTCAACGGCGAGTACGACATGCTCTTCTTCCGCACGGAGATTACGCAGGGCGAGGAGGGCGCACGCTCCATCATGCCCTCCAAGTGCTCCACTGCTGCCACCTTCCGATTCATGGGAAACCGTATCTCAGCCATGTTCGATGCCGCCTATAGCTGTCCGATCACGCTGCCCGACAGCATCGAGCAAACCACCAGCCGCGCTCTGATGGACTCCATCCGCCCCATCCCCCTCTCTGAGACAGATAAGCGCATCTACCACGAGTACGACGAGGCCCACAAGCCCGACAGCGTGCAGCAGGTCGACACCGTGCCCCATAAGAAGACGCTCAGGGAATTCCTATGGCAAACGGGCGACAACCTCGTCACACCTATTGCCGCTGAGGCAGGCCGTTTCGACTTCTACCTGACGCCCATCATCAACCCCCTCTACCTACGATATAGCGGGAGCAAGGGTACATCCTATAAGATGCGCCTCTACACCACTGTCAGCTTCAACCAATACCGTTACCTCACCTTCGAGCC
>JAEETB010000412.1 GCA_016286575.1 Prevotella sp. | reverse complement strand
GCATCCTCGATAGTCATGGTCTGTAGTTTTGCGCATATATGCTTTGCCCTATAGTAACTCGCCAAACATTCCTCGCTTGTAAAGTCATAGAACTCTTCACGGCGCATCTTTTCAAATTCTGTCATAAATATAAGCTAAATTGGAATTTACTTGTCTAAAACGACCTCTAAAGTTTGACGCTTATAATTTAAAATAACTGCGTTACCTCCGAACGAATATGCATTCAGTACCCCATCGTCATGCTGACCATCAAAGAAATCATGAGTAAATTCACAATTGCCGATTTTGAAGTGTACATTTCTGGTCAGTTCGGCTTCCACCATTTGTAGTCTGAGCGCCCAATTCGCACTCTCTTTTCTGACTGTTTCTGTCGGCCCGGCATCAAAGTCTTTGGGCAACTTACAGTATCTTGCCCCTGTGTCAAAGAGGAAACTAACGTTCTCTTTTCCAATGATACCTTTAAGCCTAATCGTATTCACGGCTTTCTTTTTAGGGTAATATTTCCAGTGAATGACATTTCCGGTTGGTTTCCGTTTGATGTCGTATGCTTCAACAGAGTTGTTCGCCAAATCAAATTTCCATGCCCCTCTTATAAGGATATTCCCACCAATGATGAAACGCGGAGCATAGTCTATAAACTTTCCTGACAAATCTATCACCATGCAATACACTTTGTTATAAGTGGCACCGCAAAATCTCAAAGAGTCAAGAACAATGTAGTTCATTTTTATTCTGTTTCCTTTTATGATGTAGTCATTGTCCTTAATTTTGAAAACATCTGTAGCATAAGCAGAATCTATGACACAAAAAGAACAGCCTGTATCTACCATGGATCTTACGGACTGCGTTTGTGCTCCTCTTGATAAAGACACTTCACTGTATATCCATGATTCAACAAACTTTGTCTGTGCCTTTGCCGTTAAGCATGACAGAATGCAAAACATATATATAAAAGGATATTTCATACTGTTAAATTCCAATTTATCTGTCTTTTATCTCTATCTTTTTTATTACCTTGGCTGGAACGCCACCAACAATCGTATTCGGTTCCACATCCTTTGTCACTACTGCACCAGCAGCTACTACGGCTCCATCGCCGATAGTCACTCCTGCAAGAACGGTGGCATTGGCTCCAATCCAGACATTCTTGCCGATGTGGATAGGTGCATAACTCATACTCTGGCGCTTGGCTGGGTCAAGGTCGTGATTGATGGTTGCCAGCACGACGTTGTGACCGATGAGAGCGCCCTCGTCGATGGTGATGCCACCTTGGTCTTGGAACTTACAACCCATGTTGATGAAGACTCGCTCACCAACGATAGTGTTCTTGCCGCAATCGGTATGAAACGGAGGAAACAGGCCTACCGACTTGGGGACCTCACGTCCCCAAAGCTGTTCCAACAAATCGTGCAACTGCTCTGGAGTATGATACTTTCCGTTAATCTCAGCCGTTATCTGCAAAGCCTCTTGTGACAGCTTATGAAACATCATGTGGACATCACCACCGCCAACGACGGGTTTGCCCGATGCCATGTAATCACGAAATTCTTGTATTGTCATTATTCTTTATTTTTATGTTCTTTTGTTAATCTGTAAACCGCCAGGGTAGGGAGGAGGACAATCAGCAATAATGCCACCTTCACCAATGCGTAGGAGCCGAAGTAGTCCACCAATGTCTGGAATTTCAGGACTCCATCCACCAGAAATACCAACAGGGCAAACCAGCAGATGAAGAATATGGCTGCATATTTGATTTTTCGTTTCTTTAGTTTCATAATATGTTCTTATTTGGGACAAAGGTACAAAAAAAATCACAAAAGCAACAACTTTTGTGATTTTTTTAGTTTCAGGTCTTGTTTAAGTTATGCCGAGCGTGAGCATCTTCGCAGTGTGATTCTGAATCACGCTGCAAAGTTACGGTGATTTTTCGATACTTTTGTTTCACAAATTACACCACGATTATCACTTTTTGCCGAAATCGTTCTTTTATATATAAAATAATGTGTATCTTCGCAGCCAAAAACCAAAGCTATGGAACATATTTTCAATATTCTACCGATTTTTATTGTATCAACGTCCCAGCGTTGCGCCACACCTGCATGCATCTCCTTTGCACAGCAGGGGAGGGGAGTTTCGTGTTTAATGGAAGATGTTATCACATCGTGAAGAACGACCTAGTTGTAATTCCCAACCCCACATCACTTTAGTTAGAAAAAATTAGATTATTTTGCCCCTAAGGTTTAAAACCCGTCTGCCAGACGGCTTTGACACCTTCGCAGAAGTCGTAGAGGATATGGCGACCCTGGATGCGACGACCGGCAGGGAGGAAACCACAGACGATGCGGGTGATATGACGACGGATGTTGAAAGCCTTGGGATCATCCACACCGATGCTCTCCACACGAAGACTGAAACGTCCTATACCTGGAAGGACTACAGTCTGCCCCTCGGTAAGTCTCTGCTTCAAGATGTCCTGTAGCTCGGTTACTACACCCACAACGGCACCTTCTGAGAAGC
>JAEETB010000411.1 GCA_016286575.1 Prevotella sp. | reverse complement strand
GGTTATTGCAGCGGGGTCCCACCTCTTCCCATTCCGAACAGAGAAGTTAAGCCCGCCTGCGCCGATGGTACTGCAATGCAATGCGGGAGAGTAGGAAGCCGCCATCTTTTTTAAAGAAGAGCCCTGAAGATACAATATCTTCGGGGCTTCTTTTATTCAGAATGAAATATAATTGGATATGAAGAAACTATTGTTTTTGATCGTATTGCTGATTGCCATGGCTATAGGACTGGTTATGACTTGTCCTGACAGATTGGCACATTATGAGGCTCTGAAAGGAATAGCGTCAGAGGTGATTAATGCTGAGATGAATGAGAGTCAGGTGGAAGAGACAATGGCTTCTATCGGTACAGTATTGGCAGTCAATGTGGTAGACGCTTATCTCAAATCGAATCTGATCGTGCGTGATCATACGTTTTACAACGTAGGTGTGATCACTTATGATGGTGACTTCAGAATGGTATCTGTGGGTGTATTCAATCATGTTTTCACGATTGACAAAGAGACAGCCCACCAAATCATCAAAGACAAACTGTCTCTTAAGAATATCATTAAAACGGAGTGAGGCGTACTACCTGACTCTGTGAGTAGCGATGGTGGTTACTATCGCTACGATTACCATAATGGCCACAATGGTGATGATGGGGATTGGACTATGACTGGTAGATTGTAGGGATGTCCAGGCAATGACCAGCGTCAAGAGCAGCATGAGCAGACTAAAGATACGCAACATGCGGATGCTGATGGCAATGTTGCGCGGAGTCTTGTACTTCTCTGAGAGATTAAGACTCTTTGGGAAATAGCATAGAATCAGCATGGCGGCGCCCGATATCGTTATAATACTGCATGGAACGATGATTCCTGTGGGCGAGCCCCATGCATTGGGATTTCCCGATGCGTCGAAGTGTGTGGGCACAATATAAGGGGCTTGTTTAACGAACCAGATGATCAATCCCCATACAATGATGGCTAATATCAGGAAAGCTACTTCGAAAATGGTTCCCTCAACTGTTCGATAGACTTTTATGTTATTCTTCTCCATTGTTTTCTTCGCTTTGTGGTTTGCTTTTTTTCTTGGGCAGGCGCTTCGCATTACGCAAAGCCTCAGTAATGATCCACTGTAGTTGGCCGTTGGTGCTGCGGAACTCGTCCGCAGCCCAGGCCTCTATAGCGTTCATCGTCTCTGCGTCTACACGCAGGATAAAACTCTTTGTTTTCTTCTCTGACATCAATTATTATGCATTTTTTTAGTGGTTCAGCGTCCCTGTATTGACAACGGGCTGAGCACTATCGTCGCCACAGAGCACAACTAACAGGTTACTGACCATAGCTGCTTTCTTGTCGTCGTCGAGGTCGACGATTTCTTCGTTTGAGAGTTTGTCGAGAGCCATCTTCACCATCGAGACAGCCCCCTCTACGATTTTCTCACGGGCAGTAATGATGGCTGAAGCCTGTTGGCGGCGCAGCATGACGGCTGCAATCTCCGGCGCATAGGCCAGATAGTTGATGCGAGCCTCTACTACCTCGATGCCAGCCAGAGCTAGACGTTCATCGAGTTTCTGCTCTAATTGCTCATTGATCTCATCTGCACTCGATCGGAGGGTAGGCTCATTCTCTTTGTTGTCCTCATCATCGTAGGCATACTGGCCTGCCACTTGGCGGAGGGCAGCATCACTCTGTACTCGGACAAAGTTCTCCAGGGCGTTCATTAATCCTTTGGTGTCTGAGCCGACGGTATTGGGATTTGAGGCCATTGTCTGTGAGTCAACCTCAAAGAGTGCTTTGTAGGTGTCCTTCAACTTCCAGACGAGCACGAGGCCTATCATCACCGGGTTACCAGTCTTGTCGTTTACCTTGATGGGTTCTGCATCGAGATTGCGTGCACGCAGCGATACCTTTTTGGTATTGTAAAACGGACAGATCCAGTAGAAACCTGTTTCTGCAAATGTGCCGCTGTACTTGCCAAACCATGTGGTCACTTTTGCTTCGTTGGGTTCCAGCATCATGAGTCCGAACCACATGATGATGTTTACAACGAGTAGCAAGATACTGCCACTCAGAAGCCATCCTCCTTCGGCACCATTACTACCGTCGAGCTGGATGATGCTGAAGACGATGCCTGCTAACGACAGAATCAGAACTACGATGTTAACGAACAGCATCAGAAAGCCGTTCATAACAGTTCCTTTGAATGTATACTCTTTATTCTCCATAATGATAAGTTTTATTAAGTTGATATTATGATATCAATTTGATATCGCAAAGATATGGATTATATTTTGTTCGACAATGGATACATGTCAAACTTTAACATGATTTAAATGTCTTATATATCATTATTTGGGATTTTTAGTCATTGCAATAAAAAATGAGGATAGACAATTGCCTATCCTCGTTTTGAGCCTCTTGTCGGATTCGAACCAACGACCCCGAGATTACAAATCACGTGCTCTGGCCAACTGAGCTAAAGAGGCGGGTGGACGAGCTGACTGTATCGCGCCGCTACAACCAAGTACCCTTGCTG
>JAEETB010000410.1 GCA_016286575.1 Prevotella sp. | reverse complement strand
AATTATCGAGTGGCTGTAGGGCGTAGCAAGACTGTTGATGGCCCCTATCTCGACCCAGAAGGCAAGGACATGCGCGATGGTGGCGGCATGCTTTTCCTCGAAGGCGACAAGACGAATTTTGAAGCAGCCGGACACTGTGCAGCATATACCTTTGATGGTGAGGATATCTTTATCTGCCATGGTTACAGCGTTGCGCACGGAGGTGCTTCAATCCTGATCCAGCGTCCCATCCACTGGACTTCTGATGGATGGCCCAAATTGAATTAAATAAATAAAACGAAAAGTGATAAAGTGAAAAGTTATGGATTGTAAAGATAGTAAAAAAAAATTCAGAGTTAGTTTAAAAATATATTTGATAGCGATTTGTTTCCTTTTCGCTTTTCACTTTTCGTTGTTGACAGCTCATGCTCAGTCGTGGACTGCCGACAACGGCAATGGTACGTTTACTAATCCCCTGTTCTACGACGAGTTTTCCGACCCAGATATCCTTCGTGTTGGCGACGACTACTATCTCGCAGGAACCACTATGCATACGGTGCCAGGATTGGTTATATTGCACTCTAAGGATCTCGTGAACTGGGAGAATATCTCGTATTGTTTCGACCGTTTCGATTTTGATGACGATGCTTTTTCTCTGAAAAATCACAAGGAAATCTATGGTCAGGGCGTGTGGGCACCTGCCATCCGTTATGCCAACGGACAGTTCTATGTGTTTACCAACATTAATGGCAAGGGTTTGCAGTGCTATACTTCGAAAAATATTCGCGGACCTTGGAAACATCATAATATGCAAGGCCGTATCTACGACCTCTCTGTACTCTTCGATGACGATGGTAAGATCTACGCCATTCATGGTTATGGCGAAGTGAAGTGTACGGAACTTAAACCAGACATGAGCGGCCCAATCGAGGAGACGGAGCGTACCATCATCCCCGAAGGCAATGCTGTAGGGGAAGGGCATCATATATACAAAATAGGTGGAATGTACTACCTGATCTCTACTGATTATCGTCCCAATGGGCGAACCCTCTGCTCACGCTCGAAGAGTATCTGGGGACCTTATGAGACGATTACCATCACAGCCGATGAGACCTTTGGCTATCATGCAGCTCCGCTGACAGAGGTACCGCAGGGTGAACAGTACCGCATCGGTCATGATGGTACCAACTTTGGTATTCCCGAGGTCGACAAGGATGCTACCGCCTGCACGAATATTCATCAGGGTGGCATCGTTGAGGACCAAAGTGGACAGTGGTGGGCGCTGTTGATGATGGATTTCCACAGCATAGGCCGTACAGTGACATTAGCCCCTATTACTTGGAAAGACGGCTGGCCCATGCTTGGTCTTGAGGGCAATCTTGGCCGTGCACCGAGGACCTGGTTCAAACCTAATATCAATGCAGATGTTCAACCTTATGCTCCATATGAGCGCAGTGAGAACTTCAATGACAAAACTCTCGGGCGGGTTTGGCAATGGAATCATAATCCTGACGATAGTAAGTGGAGTCTGAAGAACGGCCGCCTGCGTCTGCAGTCGATGCCTGCAGAGCAATTGATGTGGGCTCGTAACACGCTTACCCAACGTGTTATAGGTCCCAAGAGCATTGTGACTGTCGAGTTATTTACGAAAGGGATGAAAGATGGCGATGTAGCAGGCCTTGGTAATATTAATGTTCCTTGCTCGTGGATAGGAGTCGTTAAGGACGGCAAGACACTCTCACTACGTTGTTTCGAACAAGCTACTAATGACACAGTAGAAGTGAGAAGTGGAGAAGTGAAAAGTGAGAAGTTATGGCTGCGCATGGTGGGCGACTACGACCACGATCGTGCCCATTATGAATATTCGTTCGATGGAACCAGTTATCAGCAGGTAGGTCGCGAAATGCCGCTTAGCTATCAACTCATCTCTTTTCAGGGATCACGCCATGCACTTTTCGCCTTCAACCATAAGGGTAAGAATGGCGGTTATGCAGAGTTCGACAATTTCACCGTTGAGGAACCACAAGCAGACCGAAGTGGCAATATCCCTTACGAAAAGACGTTTCGCATTGTCAATCTAGCTACAGAAAAGCCAATGATAGCGCTGCCTCATGGTCTGATGTACGACACAGACGCCTCTGATCATAGCGTGCAGACGCGTTTCCGACTTATCGACAAGGGACAAGGACAAGTCATTCTTCAGTGTGAGGATGGGCGCTATGTGTTCTGCTCTGGATATGGTATTGCTGGCGATGTGCGTTTGACTGCGGATGAATCGAAAGCCGAAGTTTTCCTGTGGCAGGACTACTTGAATCATGAATTTATGCTGATGTCGATGCGCACCCATCGATATATCGGTAAAAACCCGACTACAGGCAGTCCTTATTTGATGGATTTCCCAGGTGCAGACCCAGCCCGACGCAATGGAGCTGTATTTCGTTGGGAAGAATAATGCCAAAGAACTTGCAAATAAAAAAAAGATTTTGTATCTTTGCGGAGAAAATTAAAAAAATAAACTACTGAATGATGAAAAAATACCTGTTTTGCCTATTTTCGGC
>JAEETB010000409.1 GCA_016286575.1 Prevotella sp. | reverse complement strand
GATTCACATTTTATTGTGAATTTGCTTGGAGATTCCAAAACTTTTTCTTAATTTTGCAGCAAAATCACAATAGAGTGTGAAATGGATCAAAAAGAATTAGGGACTATTATCAAGGAACGCCGGAAGCATCTGGGCATCAATCAGCAGACGCTTGCCGATCTTGCAGGAGTTGGCATCAATACGCTCGTTGCCATAGAACGGGGTGATGGCAATCCCAAACTTACCACACTCTTCAGTGTTTTAGATACACTGGGCCTACAAATAAGTATTCATGTAAGAAAGATAAACTATGAGGCAATGTAAAGTGTTTGTTCATGATGTAGAAGCGGGAATTCTTCAGGAGACTGATGACAGGAAGTATATCTTCACTTATCTGAATCATTATTCAGGTGATCCTGTATGCATCGCCATGCCTGTAAGGAGTGAGTCATACAATTCCAATTACCTGTTTCCTTACTTCTTTAATATGTTGTCAGAGGGAGCAAACCGTGAACTTCAGTCTATTGTGCATCATATTGATGAGAATGATGACTTTGGCATACTGCTCGCTACAGCGCATACAGACACCATTGGTGCAGTAACAATAAAACGGATAGAATGATGGAAGAACTCAACATTTGTCCTTCAACACTTGCCGAAGGTTTCAATACCTATTCTCCAACGGCCCTCAGACTCATGTTCGATGGTCGTGAGGTCTCACATGTGCTTACATTCGATAGTCCTAACAATGACGAGTCGAATGATAATGACTACTCTTCGCACGTGGGAAGGATATCCCTTTCTGGGGTGCAGCCCAAAGCAAGTCTGACGATGAATGATGATGGTGAACTGGTGAAACCTGCAGAGAACCAGCGTGGACAATATATCCTTAAACCAGCCCCCCAGTCATACGCACTCTTGGAACGCAGATTCTGTCCGGCTAATGAACATTTGAGTATGCAGATGGCCTCACAGGTATATCATATCGAGACGGCGGCAAATGCTCTTTGTTTCTTCCGCGATGGTGAACCGGCCTATATCACCAAGCGCTTTGACGTGTCGCCAACTGGAGAGAAATACCAGCAGGAAGACCTTGCCTCAATTGCAGGTTTGACAAAAGCCAATGGCGGCAGTGACTATAAATACAGTCGACTGAGTTATGAGGAGTGTGCTGAACTGATATGGAAGAATACCAGCGCCCCTTCTATTGAAGTACTGAAGTTCTTTAGGATTGTCGTATTCAACTACTTGATTCTCAATGATGATGCTCATTTAAAGAATTTCTCGCTTGTAAACAGGGGAGACGGTGAATATCATCTTTCACCTGCATACGACTTGGTTAATACAAGCCTTCATCTGCATGAGCCACGCATCTTTGCACTTGACAAAGGTCTGTTTCGCGAGGGTATGGTTTTTACTGACACCCATACGGTCAACCGAGGTGATTTCGAGGAGTTTGGTCGTCGCATTGGTCTTGCGCCTCGTCTCGTCAAGCGTGAACTCGATTATTTCGCATCAGAGCAACCACTCACAAAGGAATTGATCAATCGCTCTTTCCTATCAGATAAACTCAAGCGATATTATTGGCAATCATACAATTACCGCAGAACTACATTGACATTTACTTCCGAATAATTTGATGACAGAAAAAATATATATATTTGCAACCACTTATGGAAAAAGTAGGAAAATATGAATTTATGGCGGAGCCGTTTCATTGTGATTTCTCGCAGCGGCTCTTTATGGGACATCTAGGGAACCACATGCTGAATGCAGCGGATTTCCATTCGACGGATCGTGGTTTCGGGATGAGGTATCTGTTGACAATCAATCGGTCGTGGGTGCTCTCGCGACTGGCGATTGAGATGGAGGAGATGCCGAAGATGTACACAAAGTTTAACGTGGAGACGTGGGTGGAGAGTGCGATGCGCTACTTTACGAGTCGCAACTTCCGCGTGGTCGATAACGATGGTAAGGTGTATGGCTATGGTCGCTCGATCTGGGCGATGATCGATACAGAGAGTCGTCAGCCGACGGATATTTTCGCCATCGACAACGGAGCCATCAACAACTGGATTGTGAAGGACAAGGAGTGTCCGATTGACAAGGGCGGTCGCGTGAAGATGGACGACAGTGCGGAACTCGTGCGCACGATTGACACCTATTATAATGATGTGGACATCAACGGGCACATCAACTCGGTGAAGTATATCGAGCATGTACTCGACCTGTGGGATATCGCGTGGTATCAGCAGCACGCCATCAAGCGATTTGAGATTGCCTACGTGGCTGAGGCGCATCAGGGTGACCAGCTGAGTCTCTACATGCAGCAGGCTGGCGAGCAGGAATACAACGTCAGGATCTGCAAGACCGACCCCGAGACGAAGGAGTTGATTGAGACTTGTAGAAGCAGGGTAACATTCAGATAATCAATAAGAAAAGGCTCGCAATTGCGAGCCTTTCTTTAATTAACAACGAACGGTATCACCTGTAGGTCTTTCTCCAACGAGGATGTGCCGTAGAGTATCTGATAGCGTCCGGGACGGGTGGAGAGCTCGTC
>JAEETB010000408.1 GCA_016286575.1 Prevotella sp. | reverse complement strand
AGGATATCCTGCCACTGGTGGTGCTCCTTGAAGATGCCGAACATCTTGTCCTGATGGGTCATTTCACCAAGCTCGGAAGGATGCTCACGGGAGGGTAGGCGAAGCAGCAGTCCGTCGTAATACTTCTCGAGTCCGAAGAGATAGATCTGCGAGGTGTTCGTCAGCAGCGAACCATAGTAATAGTCTACATAGCCGTCTATATCGTAATAGGTGGTGTAGAGAGTTCCGATGCTTTTCAGCAGTTTTACTTTCGAACGGTTGTGCAGGCTGTCGAACAGTTCGATAGCTTCCTTTGTGGTGGTCTCATGACGGTGGATAGGCATCGCTGCATCGATGATCTCCTGCATGCGGCGACGGATGGCACCAGCATCGTCGAGTGTCACAGGGCGCCCGATGTTCAGATTAACATAGTAGCCATTGGAGACGGGAATGTCGATGGCCACCTTGCAGGGCTTGAAGAGCTCGTGTGCAGCCTTGCAAAGAACGAAGAAGAGGCTGCGTGTGTAAGCACGCGATCCGCTTGCTGAGGTGATGTCGAGAAATTCCACCTCCTTCTGCTTGTAAGCACGATAGTGCATGCCTTCTACCTTATTATTTACGTGCGCGCTTATAGGCCCGTACTCCATCTTCAAACCTGACAACTGGTATATCTCCTCCAGGTTAGCGCCCATAGGCACCTCCAGGGTTTGATCTGTGTTCTTACAGTAAATTTTAATCGTTTGTTCCATAAATTGTTGCTCGTTTCGTGTAAATTTTGATGCAAAGATACTATATTTTTCTTAGACATCAGTACATAAGAACAAATTTTTTGTGTTTCTTTTGTTCTTTTGTCCAAAAATTATTGTATCTTTGTGCCCGAATTATCTATTCAAAAGCTAATCTTTATGTCGATCTGGATTATTTTTAAACTTCTGGGCTCTCTCGCACTTCTCATGTTTGGTATGAAGTCGATGAGTGAAGCGTTGCAGAAGATGGCAGGACCGCAGTTGCGTCATGTCCTGGGTGCTATGACCACCAATCGTTTTACGGGAATGCTGACTGGTATGCTGGTAACGGCATCAGTACAGTCGTCTACAGCAACGACGGTGATGACCGTCTCGTTTGTCAATGCCGGACTGTTGACTCTGGCTCAGGCCATCTCTGTCATCATGGGCGCGAACATCGGTACGACGCTGACGGCCTGGATTATGTCGGCAGGTATGTCGTTCGACATTACAAGTGCTGTCTATCCGGCTTTCTTCATGGGTATTATCCTGATTTACCTGAAGAAGTACCGTTATATTGGCGATTTCCTCTTTGGCTTGTCGTTCCTGCTTTTAGGACTAGGAACGCTGCGAATGACGGGAACAGAGATGCATCTGGGTGAGAATCAGACCTTGCTTAATTTCTTTGCTTCGTTTGACCCCACCTCGTTCACCACCACGCTGATATTCCTTCTCTTAGGTGGTATCATGACTTTCTGTGTCCAGTCTTCAGCTGCCGTCATGGCCATCACGATGATCCTCTGTTCGAGTGGTGCGCTGCCTATCTATCAGGGTATTGCCTTAGTGATGGGTGAGAACATCGGTACGACGGTGACCTCAAATCTGGCTGCACTCTCTGCAAACACACAGGCCCGCAGGGCAGCCTTGTCGCACATGTTCTTCAATTTCTTCGGCGTATTCTGGATTCTGTTCATCTTCCGTCCCTTCGTGGATGCTGTCTGCGGTCTCGTTGGTTACGACGTGACGATGACGAAGGATTCAGTGGATACGAGCGTGTTCCTGGCCAATGCTGCCAAACTGAGTTTCGTTCTGGCTGCTTTCCATACCTGCTTTAATGTGGTCAATACGTTCATCCTCATCTGGTTTATTCCACAGATTGAGCGACTCGTATGCTGGGCTATCAAGCCGAAGAAGGTCGATGAGGAAGATGAGTTCCGCCTGCACTTCATTACAGCTGGCTTCATGAAGACCCCAGAACTCTCTGTGCTGGAGGCTCAGAAAGAGATCCAGTCTTTCTCAGAGCGTATGCAGCGTATGTTCGGAATGGTGCGTGAGTTGCTGACGCTCTCCAGCAGTGCCTCGAACAAGAAGGACAGCAAGGCTGGCGACTTCAACAAACTCTATACGCGCATTGAGAAATATGAGGGTATCAGTGATAATATGGAACTTGAGATTGCCAAGTATCTCGACTCTGTGAGCGATGCTCACCTCTCTGACGATACGAAGGCCAAGATCCGTGCTATGCTCCGTGAGATTTCCGAGTTGGAGTCGATTGGTGATGCCTGTTTCAATATGGCCCGTACTATCTCTCGCAAGTATAATGCCAAGGAGGACCACTTCGTTGAGAAACAGTATGATCATATTCACCAGATGATGGAGCTCACAGACCAGTCGCTCACGCAGATGAACCGCCTGATGAAAGGTCGCAAGGAGTCGTTCGATGTCAACCGCTCATTTAATATCGAGCACGAGATCAACAACTACCGCAACCAGCTGAAGTCGCAGAACATCACCGACGTGAACAACCATGAGTACACCTACGCCGTAGGTACCATCTA
>JAEETB010000407.1 GCA_016286575.1 Prevotella sp. | reverse complement strand
AGATGGGGATTCGTATTCTGAATTTTGGGGATTGATTTACCTGAAGGAAGATGATATGCCCCATTGGCAGGAGATGGTGTTGGAAAAGATAAGGTCTGTCAAAGATCAGAAAGTGATGGAATATGTAAAGAGGAAGCCCTATATCACAATTGGGGCTTTATTCTTTCGTGGATGGGGGATAACCCAGGATGATTTCGATCATTTTGTAAATGATGTCTGTGCAGAGTTTGGGGATGTCAAGCCTGTATTGTGCGAATTGGACTTTGGCAGGAAGAGGAAACGTAATATCATAAGTATCCGCTTTGCACAAGGTTCGATTCAGGATTGCTTCTCAAAAAGTAAGAATGCGCAGTTGAGGCTACAGTCATATCTTCATCGGATAAAATAAAATAGCATCTTTGCTTTGCAGTATCAGGATTTATTATTATATTTGCACAAAAATTTACCAATATGTCGAAACTAAAGAAATGCCTTTATCTGATAAATCTGCTGGAGCGCAAAGGGGCTTTGACGCTGAAAGAGATCAATGACTATTACCAGTATTCATCACTTTATGAGGGCGATGATATCCAGGCTCGTACTTTCCTGAGGTATAAGGACTATATCGAGGTGACTTTCCCTTGCTATATCGAGTTTAATGCCAAGACAGGCAAGTATGAGCTGTATCGACATAAGGCTCTCTATGGCGAAGACGATTCTCTCTATGACTATCTTCTCTCAGCCTATCACATCGAGGGCATGACTGAGCTGGCTCTTAAGCATCGGAATAGGATCGTGCTGTCGGAAGCCCCAACAGGCGTGGAGAATATTCAGACGATATTGGAGGCTATCGACGCAAAGCGTGGCATCGAGTGCGACTATTATTCATTTAACAAGAAGACTGTCAAACATCAGACGTTGATACCTTATTTCCTACGTGCCTGGGAGAACCGTTGGTATATGGTGGCAGAGCCTGTGACGCATCCTCATGAACAGGCCGTCTACGCCTTGGAGAGGATGGATAATGTTGAAATGACCAAAAAGAAAATGCTTCCATCGGATAAGATCTCCATTGAAGAATACTTTGATGGTTGCTTTGGCATTAACCACTCTGACAATCAAAAGCCTGAGACCATCAGGATTAAGGTCTATGATACACAGGTCGAATATGTGAGAGCCCTTCCCATCCATGAATCCCAGAAGGAAGTCGAGAGCACACCAGAATGGACGATCTTCGAGTATCGGATAGTGCCCTGTTTTAATTTCTATCAGCAGCTTTTATGGCACAGGGAAAAGCTTGAAGTACTGGAACCGCAGTCGGTCAGGCTGGCCATGAAGGAAATCATAGAGAAAATGCTTAAATTGTATTAAAGGCGTTTTTCTCTGTTTTGGTCGGACATTTTTTGTCTGAGATACCCTATAATTTTGCCTCCGTTTTAATATATAAATAGAGGTATGAGATACAAGACTATAGTTGACAAGAATGACGACGGCCTGGAAGAGATTATCGAGGCCGTACAGCAGTTTGAGGAGGACAGGTTTTTGGCCAGTCTGAGTGTGCGCCGCTATACGCCGTATGATATTCAGCAGACAACGTTGATGGTGCGTGAGTATCAGACGAAGATGAATCGTGAGGTGCTGGCACTCGACCATTTTGCTGATAACTTTATTCAGGAGTATGCGACAGACAACAACCAGTGCTTTGAGATTGCCCAAAGGCTGTTCAATCGTATCAGGAGTACGATCAGTGCCTCGCGCAAGATGTTTCGCAAGACATGTCCCATTGTGAGAAAGCCGATGGCTGACAGACCTTCTATCTTCAAGCGTTCCGTATTGTCGTATGGCTTCTGCCAGCGCGACATCTTTGGTGTGAACTCTTTCGATGAAGCCGTAAAGATACTCTATGAGGACTTGAAGACTTTCTTTACGACAATCGTGTCGACGCTGGTTCTGTGTCGCAGGATGATCCATACGGAAATGGCCGTCAGGGAGGATGGCGATATGTGTCTGGCCATCTATAAGGACTGTCGCGAGAAGGCCCTGGCCAGCGTGAAGGAATTCACAGACAAGTTTGGTATGACGACCATGTTACCAGAGACGGAACTGCTTCAGCGCATGCGAAAGGCCAAGTCGCTGAGTACATACGCCAAGGAGAACTATCATAAGTTTGATGCCGCATCATTCAGAATGTCAGTATTAGTGGAAGCTGTTCGCCAAGGACGTAATAACGGACTGACTGATGATGAGGCCCGCTTGTGGCCCAACGACCATGAGAAGGCATTGCTGGTGAGACAGATTATCGAGACATTGGATAGCTTTGATGGTGCTGAAGGCCAGAAGGGTAAGCTGAATGGCAATTTGATGGTTGAATTTGTGAAATGGTGTGGCGTGACCAAGGGCATGGAGAAGAATATGTATGAGACTTATTTTCTGAAGACTTATAAGGGCCAGTTGAAGCCGTTGAGCTGGAGCACCATCTGCAAGGTTCGCAAGGAGCGTGAGGATATGCATATATCGGATGAGGCGGATCGTGCTTCATTTGAAAATCGGCTGAAACAAATGATGAA
>JAEETB010000406.1 GCA_016286575.1 Prevotella sp. | reverse complement strand
CCTCCTTGTCAATATGCACCACGACGTAGGTCTTGTACTTCTCTTCAGGGATGAAGACATCGCACAGGCTGGTGACCTTACGATAGCGCTTGCCCTCCTTCGACTTGAAGGGAATCTCGACGGGAATAGCGGGCAGCATCTTCAGGGAACTGCGGAGTTCATTGTAGTGGTTGCGGTCGATGCCGAAACTGCGAAAATCGAGATTGAACGACAGGCCACCTTTCTCGTTGGCAATCTCACCGCGCTGGACGGTGGATAAACTCGACACACCATTACCGGCATTCAGCATCTGGCGGAGGATATTCTGCAGACACTCCAGAATGGACATGAGTACCTTGTTCTGCACCGACGTATAGTTGTGGCGCATCAGGGTGAGCGTCAGCGGAGCCAACAGCCAGGTCTCTTCCTCGATAGGGATGAGTCCTTCGGGCAGCTTCACTTTCGTGCTCTTGCGACCAGGTTTCTTCTTGGGCTTCGTCTGCTTGGCAGATGCTCCTTCGTTTGTTGTTGACTTAGCTGTAGCCATTTTTAATGATAATTTGATATCGAACGTTCAATTTCGGTTGTAAAAGTACGCTTTTTCTGCGTAACAACCAAATTTTAACACGACTATTTTTATACCGCCACAAAAAGGGAACATGGGTTTAAGAATGTTCCTATTTTGTTCCGATTATGTCTTAACTAACTGACTGATAGTCAGATATTATCATTTTTAGGTGCACGATTTTGTTCCGCTTTGAAAATGTTCCTTTTTTGTTCCGCAAAATGCCCAAAACTCTACTGCATACGCGGTCTGACGAGGGGTCGAAGTGCACGATTTTGTTCCGCTTTAATGCTTGAATAATAAAAAATGTTAATCAAGACGTCGAAAACCCTATCTATGCTCAAAAACAGGGTATCAGGTGCACGATTTTGTTCCGCTCCAGAGTGTTCCTTTCTTGTTCCGCTCAACAGCTCGATACCATCTTTTTCCTTACATTGAGGTGCATGATTTTGTTCCGCTTGATGGCTTTATCGCCACAAAAAGGGAACTTGCACGATTCTGTTCCGCTTTAATGCGCTCTTATAGTTTACTTTCAGTAAACAGAAATCTTCAATTTTTCGACTCGCCAAAATGTTCCTTTTTTGTTCCGCTAAATCGCTGAATCGGCCATTTATAGAGGCTTTCGCCTACATCAAAGTGCATTAATTTGTTCCGCTTTGTGTTTTCGACTTCAGCTAAATCGCCACTAATTCGTGGCTTTTTCATCAGATTGTTCCTATTTTGTTCCGTTTTTCAGCTCGATAGCCTCTGTCTACTGGGCTTCCATCCGCATTAGGTGCACAGATTTGTTCCGCTTAATAGCGTATATATATTCATTACCTTCCCTTTTCTTTTCCCTACCGTTGAAAAGTCTTGTTTAAGATAGTTTTCTTTCTTATTAAAATCAAGTATTAGAACTATAGGGATTGCGAAATGCCTTTATTTACTGGGCTTTTCAACGATTTGCCGCCACAATTTGGTAACATTTCCGCCACAACTTAGGAACTTCATCGCCACAATTTCGTAACCCTACCGCCACAAAAAAGGAGCGTCTTCGCCACAATTTCGTAACATTTATCTTTACCCGCCACAAATAGGGAACTTTTGCGCCACAAATAGGGAACTTTTTAACTCAAAATTTCTAAATCTTGACAAATTTAGTCGATTTTCAACTAATTATGAAGAGTGTTGCAACCACTCCCCTACCCTAAATGCTTCAAAAACGCTGTTATTTTGGAATCTTTGAAAACCCTGTCTATGTAGTTATTTCAAGCCATCACCGCCACAAAAAAGGTACTTTCCTCACATTTGAGAAAAGCACCTTTGGAACAAAAAGGGAACTTTTTCCACTTTTTTGACTAAAATGGCATATCTTTGTCCTTCGTACCCTTGTTTATCTCTTTTGCCAGGGCCATGTAATCCTCAGCACCGTTGCACTTGGGATTGTAGTCAAAGATGCTCATGCCACAGGCTGCAGCCTTGTTCAGTTCCTCACACTGACGGATAGCCGTGTGGTACAGGTTCTCTGGGGCCTGTGTGAGCAGCAGTTCCTTGATCTGCTTGCTGACACCCCACTTCGTCTGTTTAGTGAGCAGATAGTGGCCACGAACCTCTTTGTTATTCGCGCGTATAATCTGCGTGAGCTTCTTTGCTCCAGGAATCGAGAACTTGTCTGCAATGGGGATAATCAGCTCGTCAGCGGCCACGATAACGTTGACCAGCATGGCGCCGGAACCAGGAGCAGAGTCGATGATAACGTAGTCATACTCGCCCTTCACTTTTTCAAGCCATTCTGACATGTATTTCGTAGCACCGGCATCCTCCTCGATCGAGAGTTCGATGTTGTGTGAATCAGCATCCAAAGCCGTTGATCCTGGAATCAGGAACAGCTTCTTGGAAACCTGCTGTGGATTCACTTCTATATCGTCGTTGTTTAAGTAGTCTGAGAGCGTAGGAACAGTTACTTCCTCAACGCTCTGCATGGTCAGGTTACACTGTCCGTCAGCATCTACCAAAAGTACGG
>JAEETB010000405.1 GCA_016286575.1 Prevotella sp. | reverse complement strand
AAGACACCATTCTCAGGAACGTCCTTGATAGAGAAGTTACCGTCGAAGTCGGTCACGCCACCGATAGTGGTACCGTCAACGAGAATACTTACACCAATCATGGGCTCACCTGCAGTGTCAACTACAGTTCCTGTGACTGTCTTCTGAGCATAAGCTACGAAGCAGAACACAGACAAAAGCATAGCCATAAAGGCTCTTTTGATTTGATGATTCATACACGTTAGTTTTAGTTATACAAAAAAATTTTTTATTAAATTTGTTTATTATTAATCTTCAGAGTTGTTTATTTCGGGTACAAAGATACATAATAATTGTGAAATAAATGCAATATGGGGTTAAAAAATACTGAAAACGTTTACGTAAAACCACCCCTTATTCGTAGTGTCTGATCCTCACGTCGATGCCATCATTTTGCAGCTGTGAAGGTACATTGGTTACATCTGTCTGTCCATAGTGATAGGGGAACAGCACCTTCGGCTTGATGGTCTTGGCAGCCTTGACCAGTTGCTCTGTTGTCATTGTGTAGGGTTGGTTGCAAGGCAGGAAGGCAATGTCGATGTCTTTGACAGATGCCATCTCAGGGATATCCTCCGTATCGCCAGCGATATAGATTCTCAGTCCGTCTATGGTCAGGATATAGCCATTGTCACGTCCCTGGGGATGGAACTGCGTACGACCTTCTGTGATGTTATATGCAGGAACGGCCTCTACTGTAAAGTCATCGGCTATCTGCAGCTGATCGCCATTGGCCATGATCTCGCCTGAGCCCAGCATCTCTGCACAACGCTTGTTGGTGATGAGTCGCGTCTTCTCGTCAGAGAGCAGTTTGAGAGCCTCACGATCGAAATGGTCGCCATGCTCATGGGTCACAAAGATATAGTTGGCCTTGGGCATTGCCGTAAAATCTATCGTTCGGTTCCCCAACTTGGTCACAGGGTCAATCTCAATCTCCTTGCCATCATACTCCATACGAATGCTGGCATGAACGAGGGCGTGGAACTTCACCGTCTTTCCGCTCTTCGTCTTGAACACATCAACCTCATAACTATCAGTCGTCACAACCTTTCCTGCCTCTTTCCAGGCGAGGATGCCACCTTTCAGATTCACGCACTGATAACCTTCAGCAGCCAGTCTGCCTGCGGCATTAGCTGAGCGACGGCCACTTCTGCAATAGATAGCCACCCGCTTGTCCTTTGACAGTGCAGCCTTGGCCTTCTCCATGAAATCACTCTGCCCTTGGTCAATGTGAAGCGCTCCCACCAGATGCCCTTCAGCATATTCGCTGGCGGTACGGACGTCAAGCACTACGACATCAGGATTCTCTATCAGTTCGGCGAATCCTTGAACATCAGCATTCTCAAAATTCTGCTGGCCACAGGCAGTTGATAGCCCTAAAGTAGCCAATAAACAAGTCAAAATCTTCTTCATAAGTCTATTATTGAGTTAAAATCTGCCACAAAGATACAAAAAGATGAACGAAGTACCAAATAAATCCGAGTAAAACTACTATCCTACCTTAATTATATATAAGGGACAAATGGAATATTGAGTTGACGTAGCGCTAAGGTAGCGCCTAGGTAGCGCCTAGGTAGGGCCTAGGTAATTCAACAAGTATAGTGTTTTATTGCCGTTTCAATCAGTTCCCGTTGTGCCATGAATGAGGTATAGCATGTCTTGACCAACTCCCAATTGTGGGTCAGCATTAGCACAGCCAGACATTTCTTGATGGTTGGCCAGAAAGCATTACGGTTGGTACGCATGTAGTCGTATATGATATCTTCGTCGCTGACACCGTATGACTTCAGCAGGGCCATACTGACGATGCCCGTTCTGTCCTTACCTGCCGTGCAGTGGAAAAGCGTACATTTGCCCTCTGCAGCATTATTCCTTAGCAACGACACGACCTGGTCAAGTTGTCTACGGCTATACTCGTCGGTAACAATCCTCTCATACATGGAGGCAAAGTCGGGTATCATCTTTTTCAGCTTCTCTGGCTGTTTACGCAGACTGCGAAGGATGGTCATAGGGTCAGAGCCTGTTTCATGAGTGATGCCGACAGCTGAATCTTTCAGCAGGGAGATCTGCCTGTATTCTACACTATCGGGCAGCGGGTCAGGGAATTCCTGGGCCTCGATAGGCGTACGCAGGTCAATGACGCTGGCTATGTGATACTCCTGGCACAACTTTTTGCACTCTTCAGGAGTTAGCACACTGAGTTTCCCGCTACGCAGATACAGACCATGAGGAGTCTGCCCCTTACCATCGGTTAAAGGCAATCCTCCAAGGTCGCGCAGATTCAATACATTCCTTTTCATCTTACAATCTTCGCTCTTTGAAAGTACAAAGTTACACATTTCCATCCGTAATTTATCAGATTTGACTAATTATGCAACAAACTTTAAGTATTGAAGGATATGAAAGAGAGAAAGGCCTGAAGAACGCAAAAAAAGAGTCCAACGATGTTACTCATTGAACTCTTTGCGGAGAGAGAGGGATTCGAACCCCCGGTACCTCTCGGTACGGTAGTTTTCAAGACTACTGTAATCGACCACTCTACCATCTCTCCA
>JAEETB010000061.1 GCA_016286575.1 Prevotella sp. | reverse complement strand
GCCCTCAGACTCAATTACCCAGAGACTGAGAATGCCCTCGAAGTGCATACCCCTATCGGCTCAAAGCTTGTTTTTGAGAAGTGGAGCGACGGAAACGAGACTTATGTTGCCATCAATCTGGTCTATGCATCAGTCAGCCAGCTACAAAACCGCACGCTGCTGTCCTTTGATGTACCGCCAATGGTGCGCCCCGTCAGCATAGAGGGACTGACGCCTAATGCCGATGGCCTATACAGTCTCTCAGACCTTGATGCCCGCATCGCCGAAGCCATGGCAGAATACGATGCCATAGAGGATGCATCCACAGCTTTAGCACCAGCTGCCTGAATCATCCCAGTATGTTATTTGAAGAGATATGAAGATACCGTACAAATCCATGTTGCTGCTGGCTTTGATGAGCTTACAGAGCCTGCCCATCTCGGCACGTGCGAATGTGTCAGGAGCGAAGATTGAGTCCGAAGGTATGGATCAAGGCGTGCACTTCAAGTCGGAGATGGAAGCCTACCAGAAGGCGACGCTCAGCTTGGGCGTCAGCTATCTCGGTATATCCTCAGCGTGGCTCTTAACCCCGCTGAACTGATAGGCAAATACCGCGACTTCGAGCTGAATCTCAACAGCTACGGCCGCCGATTTGGCTTCGATATCATCTATCAAGATGCCAAAAACTTTACGGGCTGGTACCAGCATGATGGCATGGATCGAGTGGAACTGACTGACGGTAAGCTGTCTATGAAGACACTCAATCTCAATGCCTTCTATGTCTTCAACAGCCGCCGGTTCTCCTATCCCGCTGCCTTCTAGCAAACCTACATCCAGCGACGCTCCGCTGGCAGCTTCCTATTGGCTTTCTCAGGCCAGGGACAGCTCGGTAAGCTCAAAATGGAAAAGAATCTGGATTTCAAGATGATGAACATCGGTCTTGGTGCTGGCTATGGCTACAACTTCGTTCCAGGGAAAGGCTGGCTGTTGCATATCTCCGCCCTACCCGCACTAATCATCTTAAGCAAAACATCCATGTCTTTCGGCGAAGAGCGCGTGCCGATGACCTACGATTTCCCCGAGATTATCATCACTGGTCGCGGATCCGTAGTGCGCCAATGGAGCAATAAGTTCCTTGGCTTGTCCGTAGTGTTCACCTATACCGATATCGGCAAAGCAGAGAATCTTACCGTCAATAACAACAAATGGCGCATCCGCACGTTTTTCGGCTGGCGACTCTGATGCATTTGCTTCTTCTTATCTGATGACGACTTTCTTTCCATTCCGTATGTATATACCTGGTCGGAATGGCTGAACTGGTAGGCCGTTAAGAGTGTAGAAACAGTCATTAGTAAAGCGCTTGGCTGTTTGAGAATGAATGCCAGTACTTCCATCTGTTTCTTGTTCAGAGTATGAGCCTTTTACGTAGACACGATAACCCTTTGCATCAAGATCGAAAGACTGATTGGCTGAGAAAGACATTTGTTTGCGGCTTGTGCCCTGCATAATAGTCTCACTGTCCAACCATAGGCTCCATTCTCCATCTGCCAGTCCCGTTAGCGTAACGGTTGTGGCTGATGTTCCCATATTGAGTACAACAAGTACCTCGCTGTCGCCTGCCTGACGGGTATATGCCAATACATCGTTGGCAGAGGGAGTAACGGTTATCCAGTTTACGGCAGCATTGTCGCTAAGGGCCGCAACAGCATGTTTGAGAGCTGTTAGCGTACGCACCGTGTTCTGCATCTTTTCGTCTTTCAATGTCCAATTGATTTTGGTGTCGGCAAAATAGTCGAGCTTCTGGCTGCCACCAATTTCCTGACTATTGTAAATCAATGGCATACCATACCACGTAAAGGCTAAAGTTGTCAATACATATCGGCTATCGCCATACATGTCTTCAAGTGTTGCTCCACCATCATTCCAGTTTTGGTCATGATTAGTGAGATATACCATTCGACTTAAGCCCAGCGTTTGTGAATCATCTACAAATTTCTGGAGATTGCTCTTCAAGGAAGCTACGTTACCATTTTTTCCATAACCATTCTCTAATACCGTTTCTTGAAGCCACCAAGCATAGTCATGGGTAAACCCTATATTGTTAGTTTTGTTACTGAAACGCTGGTTGTCGTTGGTGTCAATCTCGGCTAAAAGGATTAGGTCCTGTTTCCCTTTCTGTACAGCATAGTCCTTCAGTTCTTGATTGGCAGAAAGCCAATACGAGGGCTTCGTATTTGAAACAAAGTCGAAGCGAAAACCATCGATGTCACACCGATCAATCCAAGATTTCATGATACGCATCATCTCCTTTTTCATCTCGTCGTTGTCGTAGTTCAGGTCACTGATATCGGGATAACTGTGCTTGCCAGTGTACCAAGCGGGGTGCTCTGTTCGCCAAGGATGCTCATTGGCTGTCTGATTGGGTACCCAGTCGAGAATGACCTGCATACCGAGGTTGTGAGCCTTGGCGACATAAGCTATTAAGTCATCGACAGTGCCATAGTTGCTGTTGACTGCCTCAAAATCCATCACGGCATAGGGACTCTTGCCAGGCCCTCTTGGATAGACAGGCATCAGCCAGACGATGTCGATGCCAAGGCGTCGCAGTTCAACGAGCTGCTGTTGGGCAGCAGCGAATGTCCCTGCCGATGTGAACGACCCGATGTTCATTTCATAGATGACGCGATGACCTGCTTCTCTCTTTGTCGTGGCGTTGTTAATGTCGTCAGTAAAGTCAGTGGCACTCATTGTCTGACATAATAGAGATACTATCCATAATAAAAAAATCTTTGCTTTCATTCTGCTATTCTTTTTTGATTGAAAAAGCGGGCTGCCTGTTCTTCACAGAGCAGACAGCCCTTGATTGTTAATATTAACTCTAATTAAACAGTAAGCCTTTTGATGAAGCAGGTCTCTACTGTTTTGTAATAAGCATTACTTTTCTGTGGCTTTATCAGCTGTCACGGTCAGGTAGATATCACGCTCGAAGGTGAAGTTGAAGTCACCTATCTGTACACCGTTGCCACCATTATTGAAGATAAGGTTCTGGTTCAGTCCCTTCACATCTGCACCATAGTTGAAGTACTTGTAGGTAATACCGCCAATCGTGACTGTACCGTCGACTGCCTTGCCAGGCCATCCACCGCCGAAGTCATTCACATCGCCCCACTGGTAACAGGTAATCTCGTCCCAGCCAGTCTGGTCATCGATATATACTACGTAGCCGTCAGATGCTATAGGACCACCAGCCACCGTGTAAGAACCATCGGCACTAATGCGGACGAAGGTGTTGCGGGTGAACTCGAAGCCCTGCATCAGGTCAATCTGGTCGCCTGCACCATTGTTGTTGATAATCCAGTTGGTCTTGTCCTGAGTGTAAGGCTTGGTGGGCTCGAAGACAATCCAGTTCTCACCGTTGATGCTCTCCGTTCCTGTTGGCAGCAAGCCTGGCCATCCGAGATCCACGTCGCCATTGCTACCCCAGGCATACATAGCGTATGCGGCATATCCCAAGTCACTCTTCACATAGAGCTTCGGCAGAGGTTTCTCCACTCTCACTACAGTATAGCCGTCGATGGCATCTCCAGTAACCCGGAGATAGACATCCTCAGTCTCATCAGCGAAGGTGATAGCCAACGGTGGCTGTCCTTCCACGCGGTTCGAACCGTCGTTCACCTCGTCGTGGATAATCAGATTAGCCGTCGTGCCATAGAAGTTATCATTCAGAGGAATCTCATAATACTGGTTACCATCAGGACCAGCCGTGGTGCTACCTTCCAGCTTGTATCCGCCCCATCCGCCAAATAGGTCTGTATCTGCCTTGTCGGAAGACCATGCATAGACGTAGACGCTGGGCGACCAGTCGGTAGCAATACTGATAAAGAGCTTGGCCTTTTCGCCCTCGAAAGGAGGCGTCACGGTCAGCACGAATGGCACTGTCAGGATTTCACTCGATACGGTACAACTGTCGGGACTGCAGTATTTCGCCTGCAACTGGAAGTCGATGTTGGAGGTTTTCTCCTCATCGGCACTGCGCACCATACCGAAATTCGACTGCATCACATTGGCGATACCCTCATAGTCGAGGGTCAGGTGGTTACCAGAGACAACCGAACCGAAGTCAACGGCCTCAGACCAGTCGCGGCCAGTCTCCACGCCCATCAAGTGATAGTCTACACCATTCTTCTCATAGCCTACTAAAGAAACCTGTTTCTGATGGTCACCATCCAGATAGAATCGGGTATTCGTCCAGGTGAAAGTGTATTTTGTGTTATTGCCGTCGATGCTTCCAGCATCAAGCCTCAGCTCACCACTCTCCACACCGCTTAGCTGAGGGGTGTCATCTTCCGAGCAGGCAGCCAGACAAAATGCAGCCACCAGTGCTGTCAAATATAAATATATCTTTTTCATACGAATTTCAATTTTCACTATTCATTTTTCACTATCTTAGTATCCCTTTGTCTGCTTCAGATTCGGGTTGGCATCGATATCATTCTGCGGAATGGGGAAGTAATTGTATTTGGAGTCAACCTTGACGATACCGCCAGGAGATCCACCCTTCCACTTCCAGTTGAGGTTGTCAACGAAACAGCCAAAACGCACGAGATCGGTACGGCGATGGCCTTCGAAATACAGCTCACGGCTGCGCTCATCGAGCAGATCTGCAAGGGAGAGGTCGTCAAGCGAAGATATGTTGTGACTATTGTCTCCAAAGGCACGCTGCTGAATCTCATTGTACAGGCTGACAGCCTTACCGGCATCTCCATTGCCACCGCGCTTGACAGCCTCTACATAGAGCAGATAGGCATCTGCCAAGCGATAGAACACATAGTCGGTAGAGGCAAACGTCTGGTTATCGAGCATCTCGCCGTCTTTCTTCTTATTGGTCCACTTGATACAGGGATAGCCCTCGTTGTAATTAGACCAAGAGGTAATCTCAGGCGAGCGGTCTCCACTCTCATTGGTGGTCCAGAACAGGGCACGCTTGTCGCCCTTCTCGAAGCGCTCCACAAGATCCTGACCAGCACGCATACCAGCCCACTCTGCATTGGAGAGTCCGAGAATATCCTTACTGCTCAGGCCGGAGCCACAACTGGCTGCGATAAGATACTGTGTACCGCCGTAGGTCTGTGCGTGATCCATATCATAAATGATGGGGAAGATAATCTCAGACGACTCGTTGTTATCATAGCAGAAATTGTCCTGATAGTTGGCTGTCAGAGCATATCCGCCAGCATTGATGATGTCACCCAGCACGGCAACGGCATCATTATAATGATTGCCTTGGCCATACACCTCTGCATTGATATAGAGATTGGCGAGAATCATCTCGGCCACATACTTGTTCATCTTGCCATAGTTGGTCGCGCTCTTGGCGGGCAGGGCGTTCAGAACATCTTTCAACTCGCTCTCCACGAATGAGAACAGCTTGGCTGCATCAGCTTGCTCCGGAAAATACGAGCCGATACCAGTGGTCTCGTCAGTCCAAGGAGCCGTGCGATAGAGGTCGAACATGATATAATAGGAGAAAGCCCTCAGGGCTCGCACCTCAGCACGAAGTTCGTCAACACCTTTGTCTGCCGACTGGATAAGGAACTCATTACAAAGTGCGGTGATAAGTGTCATGCGGGCAAAGTTCAGACGGAAATAGCGGTTGGTGGAGGTCCACTGCTGGAACTGCAGACCGTTCAGACCCTCATCGCTCCAGGCAATACGTGCCTCGTCGGTACTCAGTTCCTGCAGATTCCAGAAACAGCGGGTAAACGTACCCTCACCGGCATCGCTGCTCACAATATCGCTGCTGCCAGAACCGTCAGAACCACTGATGGCGAAAGCAGAATAGATCTTGGCCACCTGCTGGTCGAAGGCTCCCTCATTGGCCAGTGCCTTTTCTGGAGTCAGTGTCTGGTCTGTCAGGGGTTCGGTGTTGAGGTCACCCGTACAAGCTGTTGCCATGGGTAGAAGGGTAAAAAGGTAGAAAGGCAAAACTGCCTTTACCAGTCCCTTAACCTTATTATATATATTTGTCTTCATAAGTTCTTGCTTTTATTATTTTACTATCTTACCTTTAGAAATTAAGATTTACACCGAGCTGGAATGATACGGGACGCGGATAGACGTCAAGGTCGATACCGCCAGCCACCTCAGGATCCAGACCTTTGTACTTGGTGAATACGAACGGATTCTGGCAGACTGCATAGACGCGGCCTGAGGTCTTGGCACCGAAGAGGTTCTGGAAGGTGTAACCCAATGTGATATTGTCGATACGGAAGAAGGCTGCATTCTGAACATAGTAGTCGGAGAGCACCTTTTTCATCTCCCAATAGGTGTTTGTAGCATCAGTTACACGGTTACGCAGATACTGGTTGGCATAGATGCTGGCAGGGCCGACTTCAGAGTTGTTGGAGGCAATGCCGTTATATACCCAGTTACCTGCCGATCCGTGACCTGCAATAGCGAAATCCCAGTTGTACACCTGGAGTTTGGTATTGATACCATAGGTAAAGTTCGGATCCGCTGTGTGATAGGGACGCAAGTCGTTATCATCCAGGATGCCGTCGTTGTTCTGATCTACGAAGAGGCCCTCGATAGGACGTCCTGCCTCATCGTACACCTGCTCATAGACGAAGAACATCGAAGCAGGATGATCCACATAGTGAACCATGTTCTGGAAAGCGCCATCGTAGCCAGTGCTTCCGAAGCGACGATAGTCGGTGGAAGCTCCACTGTTGGTGAGCTCCAGGATCTTATTACTGTTGTAGGCCACGTTACCACCGATTTCCCAGGTCACGTTCTTGGTCTGGACGGGAATAAAGTTGATCGTAGCCTCAACACCCGTATTGCGCAGACTTCCAATGTTGTCTACCACGAACTCGGCGAAGTTAGTACCTGCAGGCACTTTGGCCTCGGCATTAATCAGATCTGTGGTCTTACGATAGTACCAGTCGATACTACCATTGATACGGTTGTCGATAAAGCCGTAGTCCAGTCCGATGTTCCAAGTTGTGGTGGTCTCCCACTTCAGGTCAGGATTATATGCATTGGGCTTCAGCAGTGCGCTCCAGCCACCGTTACGCCAGTACTGACTCTGTCCGTTAGAGTTCAGGGTGTAGGTGCCCATGTAGGGATAGTCACCCATGTTGATGTCCTGCTGACCAGTCTTACCCCATCCGAGACGGAGTTTCAGGTTACTCAGCACATTCTGGTTCTGCATGAACTTCTCTTGGATGATACGCCAGCCCAGTGCCAGTGAAGGGAAGAGGCCCCAACGATTATCCTTGCCGAAACGGCTCGAACCGTCATTTCGCAGTGTAAAGGTGAGCAGGTACTTGTCATCGAATGAATAGTTCAGACGACCAAAGAAAGATACGATATAATGCTCTGTCTCCCATTTGGGCGACACATTGGTCTGTTCTTCTACAGGATAGAGCGTAGTGGGATCGATGTCTGTCAGTCGATTCCAAGGCTGGTCGGTGGTATACTGTCCGTAGTAGGTACTGGTACCATAGCTATAATAATGCTGCCAGCTGTAACCGGCCATCACGTCGAAGTGGCTCTTGATCTCCTTCAGATCCTTGTTATAGGTGAGATAGAAGTCGAGCAGAGAATTGCGCTTCGAGCTGCTGTATACGGAGCGGGTTCCCAGTGTGGAGAACTTATTGTTATAGGGCTGGTCGTAATCATCAACATTCTCGCCCCATGAGTGCGTGCCATCGATAGAGAGGTTCAGATTGGCCTTCAATCCCTCTACATAGAAAGCATTGTACTCAATTTGTGCCGAACCGATCATATTCCAGGCATGGGCATAGTCATTGTGCTTATCGAGACCTGCCACGGGGTTCTTGTCACAGAAGCCGAGCATCTGTCCGTTTGCATCTGTCCATGACCAATAGCCACCATACTGACTGTTAGGATCCATCACAGGCACAGTCGGATTCATCGACACAGCCGTCTTGATGGTACTGCGGTCAGCGAAGTTGTTCTTTTGGAACTGTCCACGTCCGTTCAGATTCAGTTTGAGATGTCCTTTGAAGAACTCCGGGTTCAGGTTTACAGACCCTGTATAGCGGTGCTGGTGGTCAGTCTTCAGAATACCGTTGGTATTGGTGTATCCCAGACTGACACGTACGGGCAGCCACTCAGCCAACGAGCCCATCAGCTGAGCACTATGATCAGTGCTGACACCTGTGCGGAAGAGTTCCTTCTGCCAGTCGGTATTCTCCGTTCCAAGCTTGCTCATCACTTCGTCGTAACGGCTGTCACCTGCGAAGATGTCACTAACCAACTTGCGGTACTCGTCTCCCGAGAATACATCGATATCCTTACGACGGACAGAGGCTGTCACGCTACCGTTGTAGCTCACCTTCACCTGCCCGCTCTTTCCTTTCTTGGTAGTAACGATGATGACACCGTTTGATGCACGGCTACCATAGATTGCTGTGGCCGAGGCATCCTTCAACACGGTAAAGCTCTCGATATCATTAGGGTTGATGGTACTGAGGATATTTCCCATACCACTGATACCCGAATTGTCGATATATACACCGTCGAGGATAATCAGCGGGTCGTTAGAAGCCGACAGTGACGAGCCGCCACGAATGCGGATGGTTGCTCCGTCGGTGGCAGCACCACCATTGGTAGTTACCGTCACACCTGCCATCTTACCCACAAGCATGTCCTGTGGATTATTGGCAACACCTTTCAGTTTCGGATCTGCCTGAAAGGTCATCACTGATCCAGTAGCATCAGCCTTTTTTACAGAACCGTAACCAATCACAACCACCTCGTCAAGCAGGGCATTATCATCTTTCATGATGACCTCCATACCGTCCTTGGCCACCACCTCCTGCGTCATATAGCCGATGTAAGAGATGACAAGAGTGACACCAGGTTCACACTGTACCTTAAAGTTACCATCGAAGTCGGTGACGGTTCCCCCAGGGGCACCTTTAATCAAAACGCTGGCACCGATGACATCTTCACCAAGGTCGTCCTTCACATGACCACTGATGATGGTCTGTGCTGAAACATCCAAGGCAAACAACATTACCGCACAAAGCATAAGCAGGCGGCAAACAAGATGTTTAGTTTTCTCCATAAGAAATCAGTTTTAAATTATTAATTAGAGTTATTAAATAAGTTATTCTCACTTTTCACCTTTCACTTCTCACCTTTCACTTCCAACTATCCTCATCGCCGCTCCGCCACTTCGGGCAAGTCTCAGCTTCAGCGTACTGTTGCTGTTCACCACCTCCTGACGGATGGTCATCGGATATGGATTCGTCTCATAGTCGGCATCTGGCCCATCCTCATAGATAATGGCACGATACTGTTTGTCGGCATCCAGGAAGTCGAGCTTCAGGTCCAGTTCACGAGCTTCCTCGTTAGTGATGCTGCCTATGAACCAGCTGTCACCGTCTCTCTGCTTGCGGGCAACCGTCACGTATTTGCCAATCTCACCATTCGGCACGAGCGTCTTGCTCCAAGTCGTCGGACAACTCTCGATAAATGTCAAGGCAGGCTGACCTTCGTAGTTCTCGATGGCATCGGCAGCCATCTGTAGCGGACTGTAGATCACCACAAACTCACCGAGTTGCTTAGCTAAGGTGCTGTGGGGATGAGTTCCCTTCACCACCTCAGAGAAGTTGAAGATGGCGGGAGTGAAGTCTGTTGGACCTGCCAGACCGCGGGTGAAGGGCAGGGTGACGGTATGAGCTGGTGGATTGCCGCCTCGACGATCCCAGGCATTATACTCCTGCCCGCGGACACCCTCCTGAGTCATCAGGTTAGGCCACGTGCGCTGGATACCCGTCGGCATGGCTGGCTCATGGTTGTCAATCATTATCTGATACTTAGCGGCAGTCTCTATCACCTTGCGATAGTGGCGGATGCCATATTGCGACTTTGGCAGTTCTTTACCATCGAAGTAATGGCCAACATAGCCCGTCTTGACGGCACGGATGCCCAGCTTCTGATACCAAGCGAAAGCCTCATCCATCTGCTCCTCCAGTAGCTTCGCATTACCCCATGTCTCAGTATGGCCGATGAAGCGCACTCCCTTTGAGAGAGCATAGTTGCAAACCGCTTCGATATCAAAGTCGGGATAGGGCTTCAGGTAACTGATCTTCTCACCTTGTCCCCAACCTTGGTTCCATCCTTCAGCCAATACACCGCTGAAACCATGGCGTGCTGCGAAATCAATATATCTTTTTACGTTTTCTGTGGTTGCGCCATGCGTGGGTCCCATCTCCCACGTATTCTGCTTCTTATGGATGCTCCACCAGATGCCGATATAACGGCCAGGTTCTATCCATGAGGTATCCTCAATACGAGAAGGCTCATTCAAGTTCAGCATCAGGCGCGAGGTCATCAACTCGCCAGGCGTCTGGGCGATAATCATCGTGCGCCAAGGTGTCTTAGTCTCTCCCTCGCAATATACTTTCACCCCACTCTGCCAGGGAGTCAGCGCAGTCCTCAGCATGATTGCCCTCTCTGCGTCCCCCTCCGGGGACAACAAGGGGGTTATGTTGATACTGGCATAATCTTCCAAAGCTGCCTCGTGGATGGTCAGATAGAGGTTGTCCTCATATTCGATGGTTAGCGGTGTGCAGACCGTATCCTTTCTGCTCAGTAGATCACGAGTGTATAGACCTTCGAAATACTGAGTACGATTGCTTGGAATCGACCAAGCCTTGGCATCGTGCGCCAAGGTAATCTCGGTCAATTCCTCCTGAATACAATACTTATCACCTTTATCTCTTGGCAGAATATAGCGAAAGCCGAACCCATCGTTAAACACGCGGAATACGACGTTCATTTCACGTTTTTCAGCCGAACGCTCCTGAAAGTGTACTGTCAGTTCATTATAATGATTACGCACACTGTCCTCCTCGCCCCAAGGCTGGCACCAAGTTTCGTCTTTCGAATCTTTGCGGAAACTGAGCATCTTCACGTTATCGCCCAGCAATCCGTCGCTGAGCTCAAAGCCCAAGTGCGATGGCTTGACAATATTCTGGTTTCGATAGCTCACCTGATAGTAAGGCTTGTTGGCTTTCACGCCGACGGATACCGTCACGGCGCCGTCGGGTGAACAAACCAAAACATCCTTTGCATGAACCTGTGCAAAGAAACCACTACTAACAACTAACATAACTAAACTAACTATTCTAAGCATAATCGACATTGTTTTTTGTTTCAATTGTGAATTTGGGTGCAAAATTAAGGCAGCAATTTGCCAATAACAAGCGTAACAAATAATTATCAAAGTCTATAAAAATGCAAATAGCTGCTAATCAGTGGGTTGTAAAATTAATGAGGATAAAAAATCAAAACGTTTGCAAACGGAAAAAAGCCCTATTCCGCCTAAATTGCCGCCTTAAGATTTGGTGGTTAAGAATAAAATGAGTATCTTTGTACTCGTAATTAATAAAAAATCTGTTGCAATGAACTTAACTAAACTGATTCTGTCATTTCTGATTTGCCTCTGCCCTGCTTTTGCCAATGCCGGACAAGTCTCTGCAGAAAACCGTCGACTCTACAAGACGCTTGACTCGCTGATAGAACGTCAGCCTACAATCATCAAAGAGAAAGAGGCTAGGATCCATGTCATCACAGACGGCATGAGGGTCATGAATCTGAACGAAGAGCAACAGTATCAGACCTGCAAGAAACTCTACGACGAATATCTGGCCTTTCAGTTCGATTCTGCCTTCTCATATATAAATAAGTGTATGGAATTGCAGCAACGTATCGGCAATGCCGATCTGAATGCCGAGAGCCGCATCGCTATGGCACACATCCTGGCCGTGACCGGTATCTTCCGCAAGGCACAGCAGATGCTTGACGGCATTGATGCGAGCCAGCTGACGACGGAGCGACGTGTGGAATACTACAACCAACTCGGCGAAATGAATCTCTATCGTTCAGAAATGGCCGAGCTCACACCTTTCTTCCAAGAATATATCGACAGTGCCCAATATTACCGCCAGCTTATTTTCCAGATAGCACCAAAAGACAGTTACGACTATATCTTCAATCACGCCACCTATACCTGTGAACAGGGGGATATAGACAGCGCCATCAGTCAGTTGGAACAATTCCTGCCCACACTGCGTCAGGGCGATCGCCGCTATAGCATCGTCACAAGCACACTGGCATATTTCTACTTGAAAAAGCAGAATACTGATATGCAAGAGCATTATCTGTTACTTTCCGCCATCAGCGATGTTCAGGGAGCCATTCTCGAAAACAACTCACTACGCGAACTCTCGGCCATTCTCCTGGCCCGTAGTGAATATGCCAAGGCCTACAGCTATTTGCAACAGTCGAGCGAGGATGCCAAAAACTATGGTAGCCGCCTACGCAGCCTGCAGGTGGCCCGCATGTCACCACTCATCACCCGTGCCTACGACATGGAGCGTACCGCTGCCGAGCACCGCACCCGTCTGTTACTGGGTATTATCTCAGTGATAGCACTACTCCTGATAGGCACCATCGTATATATCCTCTCTTTGGTAAAGAAACGTAGGCTGGCAAACGAGAAAATCAGCAGGATGAACATGGAACTAACCACCCAAAACGAACAAATGCAACAACTGAACAGCCAGATGAAAGAATCGAATCGCATCAAGGATGAATACATCGGGCGATTCCTGGAACTGAGCAGCAGCCTGATATACCGTAGCGAGGAACGCACAAAACTGCTGAACCGCCTTGCGCGTGACAGAAAGTTGGAAGAGCTATATGCCGAACTAAAGAGTCCCAAGGCCATCAACGAAGGCATACGGCTGTTCCATCAAAACTTCGATACGGCCTTCCTTAACATTTATCCGGATTTCATTGAAGAGGTGAACCGCCTGATGGCAGACGATAACCAGTTTGAAACATCATCAGAATCTGCACGATTGACGACCGAACTACGTGTATTGGCGCTAATCCGGCTTGGAATCAGCGACAATCAGGCTATTGCCGATATCCTGCGTTCCAGCATCACCACCATCTACACCTATCGCTC
>JAEETB010000404.1 GCA_016286575.1 Prevotella sp. | reverse complement strand
TCATCGCTTGGAGCACCTCGTCGATATTATCGGCGCGGAGCTGGGGCTGAGCATTTGTTGTCATAGCTACTGTTGCTAAAAGCAATGTAAAGAATAATTTTATCATATTTAATTGTTTTAGGGGATTATTAATTATTCAGAATCAGGGGAATATCCGGAATTCGTAGCCTTGGTCCTTAAGCCATTGGAGACTCTTGGGGAGGGCGGTACGCAGTTTGTCGATGCTCTTCAGAGAGTCGTGGAAGGTGATGATGGAGCCATTGCGCGCGTACTTCTTTACGTTATTGACGACGTCCTCGGCCGTCATCCATTTGGAGTAGTCGCGTGTGACAAGGTCCCACATCACAATCTTGTACTTACGACTGAGCCAGGCGTACTGGGCCATGCGCATCCAACCGTGGGGTGGACGCACGTAGTGGCTGTGGATATAGGCATTGGCCTTCTCGACGTTGTAGCTGTACTCGTGGATGGAGTGGGTGAGGCCTTGGATGTGGTTGTGCGTGTGATTGCCCACCTGATGCCCCTCAGCAAGGATACGGTCGTAGAGCTCAGGGTGCTTCCGTACATTGTCGCCCACCATGAAGAAAGTGGCTTTGGCATCGAAAGCCTTCAGGGTATCGAGAATAAAAGGTGTAGCTTCCGGTATGGGGCCGTCGTCGAAGGTCAGATAGACTGCCTTCTCGCGACGGTCCATTCTCCAGTAGGCCTTAGGATAAAGCCAGCGGAGGTAAATTGCCGGTTGCTCTATGAACATGAATTATCTTTTCACCTTTAATTTTTCATTTTTCACCTTTAACTTTTCACCTTTTACCTTTCACTCCCCAAAGGATCCGCCTTTGGATTGGAAGATCTTCATGAGGGCGCTGAGCTGCTGATCCATCGCATCGGCCTTCTTCTCGTCGATAGTGTCCTCGAGGTCGAGCATCTGCTGCATGATGTAGGCATGGATCATCACATCGTGCTGGGTATTGGTGAAGCGCGAACCATCGAGCGAACAGTAGAACTGCAGATACTGTGCAGACTTATGCCAGAGCTTGTCAATGAGCTGCTGCGCTTTTTTGGTGTCGCCCGTGAGTACGTAGCCACGTGCCAGGTCGAGTGATCCGCCCTGGAAATCGTGGGGGATATTGTAGTCGGGCAGTTCCTTCTCACACTTGGCGAGCACCTGTGTGGCCTTGTCATTCTTGCCTTCCTGGATGAGGTTCAGAACGAGCGTGGAGAGCAGGCGACGGTGGGTGTAGCACATGCGGAGTACGGTCTCGTCGAGGTAGATACCTGGCGCGTCGACACCTCCGAACTTGAACTTGTTCATGACGTTGTCGAAGGTTTTCTCAGTGTCGAAATTACGGGCACCAGCCTGGTTGGTGGTAAACGGTGTGATGCGGTTAGCCAGTCCTTCCTGAACGAAGTTGTCCCCCAGGTTCATATAGTTCTCTGAGCCAACGGTGAGTGCCACGTAGATGGGACGCTCCCAGTTGGCGTTGGCGATGATTTCAAGCATCATGAGGTCGCCCTTATAAAGCGCCCCCTTGCCCTTGAGCGAGATGACCATCTTGTCAGGGATGGAGTCGGATGCCATCATCATGCCACTGCGACGGACAGCCTCCTTGTCGATGGTGACATAGACCGTATCCGTTGGAATCACATGGAAATCCTTCGTCGTGGAGCGTACCCAGTTCTTGAGGATGTTCTTCAGTTCGAAGGGCTCTTCGCCAAACTGCTTGCGAGCCTCCTCAGGATGGGTCTGATAGAGCTCCAGCACCTGTTCCTTGAGTGATGGATCGATCTGTACATACTCGTTGGTGCCAGCGCAGTACTCAAGACGGCTCCACGTGATGGGCACAGAGGGAGAGTCGTAAGCTGGGCGGCGCATTTGGTCGATGTACCAGTCGGTCTGCAGATAGGAAAGGTTGCAAACACGGGCGTCTGTACGGAAGCCCTCAGTATCCTGGTTGTACCAGAGTGGGAATGTGTCGTTATCACCATTGGTGAAGATGATGGGGTTGCCTTTCTCCTGAAGTGTCATCAGGTAGTTTTGTCCGAAATCGCGACAGGTGTAGCGGCCAGAACGGTCGTGATCGTCCCAGGTCTGCGAAGCCATCTGGATGGGTACTAATAGACATGCCAGGGAGACGACGGATGCTAGGGCCAAAGATGCCTTTTCACTATTCACCTTCAGCTTTTCGCTGATCCAGTGGATGATCGCTGCGACACCCATGCCGCACCAGATGGCGAAGGCATAGAATGATCCTGCGTAGGCATAATCGCGCTCACGAGGCTGCATCGGTGTCTGGTTCAGATAGACCACGATGGCGAGACCTGTCATGAAGAAAAGGAAGAAGACAACCCAGAATTGGCGGATGCCGATGGGATCGTCGATGATCTTCTCGCCAACCTTGCGCTTGCGTGTGTACCAAGCCTGCCAGAAGAGACCAATGATACCCAGGATGAGTGGCAGACAGTAGAAGACGTTGTGACCTTTGTTCTCCTTCAGTTCATCGGGCAACAGATCCTGATCTCCGAGTCGTGCATTGTCGATGAACGGAATACCCGTGATCCAGTTGCCATGCTCGA
>JAEETB010000403.1 GCA_016286575.1 Prevotella sp. | reverse complement strand
CTGATTGGTGTGGGTATGCTCATCAACGTCAGGATCCTGTTCTCGAGCGCCCAGATTCTATGGATTGTGTTCCTCATCGTCTTCATTGGAACCTTCGGAAAGGCCTTGGCAGCCTATATCTCCAGTCTGTTGTTCAGAAAGCCGAAGGCTGACGGACATATGATGTTTGGCTTGACTTCAGCCCATGCTGCAGGTGCCATCGCAATGGTGATGGTGGGTATGAGACTCGAGGTAGCCCCAGGCGAATACCTCGTGAGTGACGATATGCTCAACGGTGTCATCATGATGATTCTTTTCACATGTGTAATCAGTACCCTGATGACAGAACATGCCTCACAACAGATCATCATCCAGGAGAAGAGTCATCTGACGGCAGAGACACCCAAAGACGATGACGAGAAGATCCTGCTCTGCGTCAAGTATCCGGATATTGCGCCACAACTGCTCTACCTCTCGATGCTGATGCGCAACCAAAGACTCGGCAGAGAGGTCGTGGCCCTGAACGTGGTCTATGACGATAAGAACAGTAACAAAGCCCGTGAGCAAGGACTCAGACTGCTGGAGAAACTGCAGCAACAGGCCAGTGCCTCAGAGGTGAAGGTACAGACACAGGTTCGTCTCGCTACGAATATCGCCAACGGCATCAAACATGCATTCCGTGAATTCGCCTGCTCAGAGATTATCATGGGCATGCACGTTCATACAGATATCAACCCCAGGTTCTGGGGAGAGTTTATCCAGAGTCTCTACAATGGCTTGAACCGTCAGATTGTGCTCATGCGATTTGTACAGCCCATGTCGACACTGCGCCGCATCCAGGTGGCAGTACCTTCAAGGGCTGAGTTTGAACCTGGTTTCCATCGATGGCTGGAGCGTCTGAGCCGTCTGGCAGGACAATTGGATTGTCGTATCCAGTTCCATGGCCGCAATGAATCGCTGGTGCTGATTGCCCAATATGTGAACAATCGCCATTCCAACGTCAGGGCTGAATATACCCCCATGGAACATTGGAACGAGTTGCCGAAACTGGCTGCAGGTATCTCAGAGGATCATCTGTTCGTGGTTGTGACAGCCCGTAAGGGTACCATCTCTTACAAAAACGCCCTTGAACGACTGCCTGATGAACTACAGAAGCATTTCTCAGGCAAGAACCTGATGATCATCTTCCCTGATCAGTTTGGTAACACCAAGGATGAGCGCATGAGCTTCACGGAGGCTCAGCACCATGAGGAGAAGAGTATCTACGACACGATTCTGCGTTGGATTGACGAGAAACGAAAAGTGAAGAAGTGAAAAGTTATGATTGACGTTAAGAATATCACTAAGAGCTTTGGCTCATTACAAGTATTGAAGGGTATCGACCTCCATATCGACAAAGGAGAGGTGGTAAGTATCGTTGGTCCCAGTGGTGCAGGCAAGACCACACTGCTGCAGATCATCGGTACACTGGATCGTCCTGATAACGGACAGGTCATCGTAGATGGCATCGACACCAGCAAACTCTCTACCAAGAAACTGGCTGATTTCCGCAACCAACACCTGGGATTCGTGTTCCAGTTCCACCAGCTGCTCCCAGAGTTTACAGCCATCGAGAACATCATGATCCCTGCCTATATCGCAGGCGTGTCTCAGAAACAGGCTAAACAACGGGCTAAGGAACTGCTTGACTTCATGGGACTCGCAGATCGTGCTACCCACAAGCCCAATGAACTCTCAGGTGGCGAGAAACAACGTGTTGCCGTGGCTCGTGCACTGGTGAACAACCCCGCTGTAATCCTGGCAGATGAACCATCTGGCTCTCTCGATACGAAAAACAAGGAGGAACTGCATCAACTGTTTTTCGATTTACGCGACAAGTTCGGACAGACCTTCGTCATCGTCACCCACGATGAACAGCTTGCCAGTATTACTGACAGAACCATCCATTTGAAAGACGGACAAATATGCTCAGACTCGGAGACTACAACACCCTCAGAATAGTGAAGTCCGTAGATTTCGGACTTTATCTCGACGGTGGAGAAGAAGGTGACATCCTGCTTCCCCAGCGCTATGTGACGAAAGACATGCATATCGGTGACGATATCGAGGTATTTATATATCTGGATCAGGAGGAACGTCCTGTGGCCACCACAGAACATCCTTACGCCAAGGTGGGTGAGTTCGCCTCACTGGAAGTGGCCTGGGTAAACCAGTTTGGAGCCTTCCTGAAATGGGGACTGATGAAGGATCTCTTCTGTCCGTTCCGTGAACAGAAACAGCGGATGGCTCAAGGGCAACACCATATTATATATATAAAGGTGGACGAGGACAGCTATCGCCTGATGGCAACGGCGAAGGTGGAGAAACAACTCACTATACCAACTGCCGAAGACCTGCCCTCACTCACCCATGGCACAGCTGTAGATGTGCTCGTATGGCAGAAGACTGACCTGGGCTTCAAGGTCATCATCAACAATAAGTTCCAAGGACAGATCTATGATAATCAGATTTTCCAGCCACTACATAGCGGAGACCGGATAACGGCCTACGTAGATCATGTACGCCAGGATGGAAAGATTGATCTGACACTCCAACAGACAGGTCG
>JAEETB010000402.1 GCA_016286575.1 Prevotella sp. | reverse complement strand
CCGGCTTGGGCACATCGGGAGTCACCACGGGGTTGTCGATACCTGTGTAACACGAGGTCATGGTCACTGATGCCAGGCCGCAGACGATGATGGCGGCGGACATCCATTGTAATTGTCTTTTCTTCATAATCATCATAGCTGAGAGACGACACAGGGTACCTGTCCCCGTGTGTCTTTTTCCATTGCAAAAATACTATTTTTTTTGCAAAATCCACAAAACTTTTGTGTTTTTTTTGTTATTTCCCTGATTTTTTTCTATCTTTGCAGACGGAACGTATAAACAACGAGAATTATGGCAACGACAAAACAAGTTCCCGCTGCAGCCCAGCTATTGGTAAGCATCAGCGACCTGTCGATGGTGAACGACATCAAGAAAGCCATCAGCATGCTGAAAGGCGTTACGCTAGTGAAGAAACAAAAGCAAAAGGAGTTCGACATCACGAAAACCAAGGGCTTTCAGGAAGCCTTAGACGACGTGAAGCACGGACGAGTTACTCACTATGACTCTGTGGACGATATGTTCAAGAGCGTGTTGGGTGAAGAGGCATTCAGCAAAATACGCAGTAAGCATGTATAGTGTTGATGATTCCCGTATCATGTACGACCATATTCTGGAAGACACACTATTTATAAGACCCACACTCTATGACACACAAGGATCACGCATCATAGGGTATTAAGTTATTATACTATTTTTGTGCCGATAAGTTCTTGATATAGTTTAAACAGCTCGGCTACGCACTGGCTTTCGGTCATGGTCTTGACAATAAAAATGTGAGTTGGAGTGTTTAAATATATTATAATCACAAGAAAAATCTATGATTTTTTGGTTATTTCCTAAAAAGTAATTACTTTTGCGCCAATCTCTGCCAATAACCAGAAACAAAGCTCTCTATGCTAGACAAGGAAAAGCCAGAAGAAGTCTGCGGGCTCCAGGAAAGAGTAAGCGCCCTGGAGTCCGATGTAGACAATCTTAGGCTTACCTTAGCAGAGTTAATCAGAAAGATTCCACATTGTAATGTCTGCGGCATTTGTCAAAAACATTCAATTGCTTTCTACGTCTTTCTCCCTCATGTCAAGCCGTCGCTCCACGCCATATTATTTGAATTTTGCCAGGATTTAGACTATTACCTGGTGAGTAAGCCTTGCGGTATTTATCCCATTGAGTTCAATCTGGAAAAACATCCGCAGTCTGTATGCTATAGTAAGTTGAAAGAGCTTTGGTTCCTTTGCTTTCAGGATACTCACTGGTCATGGTATCACCAACTGATTGTGGACAATTGCAACCTTGGAAACACTACCTCAGCTGTAAAGAAGGGAATAGAGCGGTGCTAAACTTGAAAGGGACATCAAAGGGACACCAAAGGGACATCAAAAGTTGGACATCTGATAATCTTACCATACCTTTGCCACCGCAAGACCGGCCTTGCATAATGTCAAACAATAAAATGTAAAGATTATGCAAAGAACTGAAATCACTGCCGACACCCCACTGTCGGCCCTGTTCCGAAAAGAGCATCATGAGATGCTTCACAGTGTTATTGACACTTGGCGGCCTGCCCTTATTGGCTTGGAAAAAGAAGAGGCACTCAAAATGAACACCTTCTTCTTTGACTTTGACTGGATTCGTCCGATTGAGGTATATATGGATCTTATATACCTGATTATCAACGATGGTCTGTTTACCCCCATGTCTGTGCTAGCCCACTACATGGCGACACACTCCAACCTCAGTAAGAGTGAGGCAACGTTGTATGCTTTGCTGAAAAGATACAAGCGGATGTGCAACAAAAATTAGTATCCCTGTAGTATACCAGTTTATCCGCAATCGCTTGGTTGCGGACTATATTATTCCTACCTTTGCAACATTAACACGATTTACCTATGAGTGAAGAAAAACCGAAGAAGAAACGCAAGCGAAAAGCTGCAGCCGAGGGGGACGGCGAGCCGAAGGAGCACAAGAAGCGCTCGGCCCAAAGGGACGCTTTGCATGCAAAGAACTGGCGGGAGGTATATGCGTCGGTCGAGGACATCAAGGGGTTCCTCGGCGGGAGGCTGTACCTCAGGCATAACGTGATCACGAGGCGGGTGGAGTGCAGGCTGCCGTCGAACTACGAGACCGACGGGACCGACTGGCAGCCGATCTCCGACCGCGTCGTGAACAGTCTCTGGGTGGAGCTGTCGAAGGAGAAGCCCGTCCGGGCGCAGGACATCTACCGTGTGCTGGAGTCGGACTTCGTAGAGGAGTACCACCCCTTCCGCTACTACCTCGACCACCTGCCGCCCTGGGACGGCGACGACTACATCATCGAGCTGTCGGTATCCGTCACCATCCGAGGGGGCGTGGAGAAGCAGATGCTCTTCTACGAGTACCTGAAGAAGTGGCTCGTGGCGATGGTGGCGGGCTGGCTCGACGAGACGGTGGTCAACCACGTGATGCTGGTGCTCATCGGAGAGCAGGGCAGCTACAAAACGACCTGGTTCAACTATCTGCTGCCTCCCGAGCTGAAGAGCTATTTCTACACGAAGACCAACTCGAACCGTATGGGGCGCGACGACCTGCTGACACTGGCGCAGTACGGCCTTGTCTGCT
>JAEETB010000401.1 GCA_016286575.1 Prevotella sp. | reverse complement strand
CGCATTGGGCCCGCTGAGAGAGCGAGCCCAATGTGGTTTTGGTGACTGAAAGGTGGGTCAAGTGTCAATCCCCGTGACCAATAGTGACCCTATCGAGTAATGTGTGTCGTAGTGACAGGCCATTGATTACATTTCAAGTTTTTGCCTTGCTAGCGCTGTTACTTCATTGATAAAATCCTCAGTCGGCTGAATCTTTGGGACTACATCTTCTTCTGTCAGCCCAAATGTATCACCATAATCTCCTGTCAGGCGCATCTGAAATAGCTGGTTGTAGAATTTACCCAAATCTTTCGAAACCTTACCTGTTATTACAAACTGCTGGCCAAATTGACTGATATTGCCTTCATGACTCTTAGTTCGAATACCATAAGCTATCAACAAAGCAGAAGCAGCATAATAAGCTGCATAATATAGTCTATTAGCAGTAACCTCAAGGCAATTTATCTGGAGGTTCTTTTTAGCTTGGTCAAGAGCTATATAGGCTCTCTCAATCCTGTAATTGACGACATCTCGTCTGTTTTCTTCTGTCAACCCCATAGTCTTATTCCATCTTCTGTAACATTCTGACGGAAAGGGCTGGCTAAATTGCTATCCCAATCACGCTTTGTATATAGAATGGCATTGATGGTCTGTCCATAACCCCACCCCATTTCTCGCAGAGGATAGGTATAGTCATCAATGTCTTGAGTAGTGATTCGATCCTTGTCAAGTAAGATGAGAACATCCCAGTCAGAATCATCACGAGCATCGCCTCTGGCCCTGGAGCCAAAGAGAATAACGACAGCACCTTTTGGCACTATCTGACTGGCTTTGCCTCGAATGGCTTCCATGATTTGATGATGCTTTGTAGTTGTCATCTTACACTTTCATTATTTATATCCGCGACAAAGATAAGGATTTATTTCGAGAAATGCAAGTTTTTATTCAAAACTTAGTCAAATATTTGGTTGGTAACAGATAATTGGTTACATTTGTAACCTATTATAAAAAGAGATAGGTGTATTATTATGAGATATAGAATCACGAAAGAGACTAAACCGAAGTTGCCTACGTATGGGAAGTATAGGGCTAAGGCTGTTCATAATCAGGTGATAGAGAGTCATCAGCTTTATGAAGAGGCTGCAAGAGGGACTGGTCTAAGCGCTGGGGTGCTCGAGGGGTTGATGATGAATGTGGCTGATGCCGTATGGCGTCATCTCCGCATGGGCGACAAGGTGCGACTGAAGAATTTTGGTCTGCTGAAACTCGAAATCGAGAGCGACAAGGTGGATAATCTGAAGGATTTCCGTGCCAAGAAGCACATCCGTGGTGTCCGTCTCCACTTTATCCCAGAAAGTGAGCATGGTAGTCCAGAGCTCTACAAGGATATCACTTTTGAAAAGGAATAGAACAGCATATAAGGCGCGAGGACAGGAACCTTCGCGCCCTTTTATTGAAGTCTTTTATGGTTGTTTAACCTTTGCAACCCTTAAGTTTAAAAAGTCTTAAATCACGAAAAATCCATGCAGGTTTTTTGGAGTTTTTCAGTTATACAAGTAAAGAACCAAAAAGAAGGCAAATATGAAAGTAAGATTCAATTGTATGATCATGAAGAAACTATTTATTGTTGCAGCCATCGCGCTGCTGGGAGGAGTGATGACTGCATGTAGCAGTAGTGATGAACCTGATAATTCGCTTGTCGTATGGGATGCAACCCCAGTGCAATTCTACATCCAGATAGAAAATGAAGCAGGAGTAGATCTACTGGACTCTACTAAACACGAGACGTTTATGAAAGACATCTTCGTGAAGATGGGAGATGAGACTTATTCCATCGAGCCAGAATCTACGGCAGGTACCCGTTATTATCTTCCTACATTTAAGGGATTGGTGCTACGAGAGTACTACAGCAATAAGACGTTTACTTATCCAGGTGATTGGTGTTTGGTATTTGGTGAGTTTGATGGGGCAAAGAGTGGGAGTACCTTGATATCCTTTCATGCAGGTAATGCGATGGTTAACCTGAGTTGTACGAATGAGGTATCACCAAGCTCAAAGGGAGTTCCACACATTTCTCGCAATTATTATGTTAATAACGAGCAGGTTACAGATGAGGCGGGCAACTTGGGACGTTACCATTTTGTCTATACTTCAAAAGGTGATCTGGAGTATGTCCCAAGCGAATATGAATAGAATACATCGTTAGGAGGTTTATCAGTTATGTAGGTAAAGAATCCCCAAAATAGGAAGCAAAAATGAAAGTAAGATTCAACCGTTGGTACAATGCATTGATGACAGTATGTTTACTTGCTGTGGTGGCTACAGGCTTAACGGCCTGTAATAGTGATGATGAAGATGATGGCTCTGAATACTGGACGGTAACGCTTGATGGCTATCCGACAGAGCGAACTGTCTATTACCTTGATCAGTCTCATCCATATCAAGTTATTCGTGCCATAAGAGACGATGGTAAAGAGTATTACTTCAACATTGGTGAGATTGAAGGATTCGAATATGAGGCAGGTTATATGTACCAACTGCTTATTAAGGCGACGCCAACCCTTCAGCAGCCAGGTACCTGCAATCCGCCTCCCTATCAATTTAAGTTAGTGAAA
>JAEETB010000400.1 GCA_016286575.1 Prevotella sp. | reverse complement strand
CTCCGGGAATGTCTCTCTCTGAGTACCCTGCGCTACCATCTGAGTGCAGATAAGGGCCGAAAACACTGCGGCCAGTAGAATCTTAACTTTCATAATATCTCAAATAATTCTAAGTTATAAGCCAAATTTATGCATTCTTTCCAAAAGATACAAGGAATTATCCTTGAATCATTATTTATTTTGAATTATTTAACTTGCATGATGTGAATTGGTAGCAGATAATTGGTTACATTTGCAGCGTATTATTAAAAGGAGATAATGAAGAAAATAATTAAAATGGTCATTGTGGGTGGCATGCTTGCTCTGATGGCACTGCCTGTAAAGGCTCAAATAATCCATCCCTGGCAGGGTAAGCGTGTTGCATATTTCGGCGACTCCATTACCGACCCAAGAAATAGTGGTTCAAAGAAAAAGTATTGGGGATTCCTCAACGACTGGCTTCAGATAGAACCATACGTATATGGTGTCAGTGGACGAGAGTGGAACGATATTCCCCATCAGGCAGACCTATTGCATGCCGAGCATGGCGACAGTGTGGACGCGATCATCATCTTCATGGGTACCAATGATTATAATAATGGTGTACCCATTGGACAGTGGTACACAGAGCGTAAGGAACAGGTGATGGCAGGTATCCATGAACAGAAGCACATGGTAGACCGTATCCATCGCTACCCTGTGATGAGCGACTCTACCTATCGGGGAAGGATTAATCAGGCGCTTGACTACGTGAAACGCCTGTATCCCACCAAGCAGATTGTGCTGATGACGCCTATACACCGTGCCGAATTCTATGCCAGCGACAATAACTGGCAGCCTCGCGAAGACTACACGAACCTCTGTGGCGAATATATCGATGCCTACGTAGAGTCAGTCAAGGAAGCTGGAAACATCTGGGCCGTGCCTGTCATCGACCTCAATGCCCTCTGCGGCCTGTATCCTCTAATGGATGAACACACGCAGTACTTCAAAAGCGCAGAGAACGACCGACTGCACCCCAATGACGAAGGTCACAGACGTATGGCATTAACCATCATGTATCAGCTCCTTACTCTGACAATATTTTAATTGTTTTGGCGGGCGAAATAATTACATTACAATATACGCTACAGACGGCTCTCATCCCGACACAGCCCAATGATAATGGCGATTTGCGGTATAGCGTCTGCATCGATGAACAGGAACCGATAGTCTTCAATCTGAAAGAGCTTTTCCGCTCAGAAGAGTGGAAACAGAATGTATTACGTGGTCAGGCTCTTCGCCAACAAAAGACCCGCCTCAGCAAAGGCAGTCATACCCTCATCATTCGCGCCATCGATGCCCACATTGTGGTGGATCAATGGAGCGTGCAATGAATCCGCCTGTTTTGTCATTTGCGGTATTTCTTCAGGAGCGGGATCTCCTCACAGAGGGCGTCGGCCAGCAGACCGGCTACGACGGTGGCTCCGTGGATGTTGTAGTGGGTGTTGTCCTGCTTACCCTTGGGCTCGCTGGGTTCCTCGCCTGGTAGGTACCACATGTGGAGCTTCTTCGAGCCTTCACGGCCAAGACCCTGTTCCAACTGGTGGGTGATCTGATTGGCATCGACGAAATGGCAGTTCATGCGATGGGCCACGTCCTTGGGAGCCTCCCGGTAGAGGCCGTGGGTGTCGTAGAGCGTGTCGCCCTCCTCCGTCTTCGCCCCATCCTTGAAGGTCGAGTTGCGCAGCTGTTCGTCGTCGGCAATCTTGGGCGCCTTCACCCTGAAGTTACGACGCACCACGCAGTTCATCAGCACGGGTATGCCGCCATGCTCACGGGTCTCGCGCACAAACTTGGCCAGATTGTAGTCGAAGGTTGACCCCGGGTCGGTATGACGCTCGGGCTGAGCCTTCTCGTCGTTATGACCAAACTGGATGATGACATAGTCGCCGGGCTTGATCTTCTCCACGACCTTATCCCAGCGCCCTTCGTTGATAAAGCTCTTCGACGAGCGGCCGTTCACGGCATGATTATCCACCACGATGTAGTTGGCATCGAAACAGTTCTGCAACATCATCGCCCATCCGCGCTCCTGCTTCCCGCCCGTAGTGTCCTTGTTGGCAGCGGTCGAGTCACCAATCACGAAGATGGTTGTTGTCTTGTCGGGCATGGCTGCCGTCAGCAGCACCAGCGCCGTAATAGCAAATAAAAATACTTTTTTCATATCGTTTTCTACGTTGCAAAGATAGATAAAAATGCCAACACCTACAAGCCCCGAACGACAAAAAGATATGAAAACGTTTACGAAGTAAAGTAAAAGTCCCGATAGATGAGAACTACCGGGACTTCCTTTAGTTTAGCTTCCAGTGTCGAAGCCACCACCGTTGTCGCCTCCGCCACCGCCGTTGTCACCGGAGCCTGAGCCACTGTTGCCGCCCTGCTGAGAGCCGGAGTCAGAGCCGTTGGCCGAGTCGCCCTTGGCAGCAGCGATCTCTGCCTTGGTCTTGTCGGTCCAGCTCAGCTTCACGTCCTTCTTCAGCTCGTCGCGGGTGAAGTCGCCCGTGCTCTGAGCCAGCAGCTTGATCACCTTCACGGCAGGACCCGTCTTGGCACCCTCGGTCAGATTGCCGATGCTGG
>JAEETB010000399.1 GCA_016286575.1 Prevotella sp. | reverse complement strand
GGTGTCCAGGGTAAGATCCTGATGTCAGACCAGGCGGATAAGACCGTATCGTTTGATGATAATCTCAATCTGAAGTCACATGACAATCAGGAATATGTAGAGGAGATGATTGAAGATCTCAAGAAAAAGATTAAAAAGTATTGATATATGGATACACAATGTGCTGATTGGAAGTCTATACTCCAGGACTTTAAGGATAGTGTAGGGAAAGAACTGGATGAGATCCGCAAGCAGAAAGCGGAGATCCAGCAGATCAAACATGAGATATTCAACCGGATGGCCCAGGGGCAGTATATCCGTGACGACCACCGCATCGTGCTCTCTGCACCGGAGATCATCATCGGCAATGTCGACAGTTCGGGCATGCTCTGGTCAGAGGACGGCTCCACCATCACCATCCGTGGTAACGGTGTGAACCTGGAAGGCTCGGGTTCGGCAGGCTACGTGAAGAGCCGTGCTACCAGCATCTCGCAGATAGCCGTCGATCCGGGTATGGATGGACTGGAGGATGTGGTGTACGAAGGCTCGTCGGTAGTGACCCAGGCCCGCGATATCGTCATCCAGAGCAATGACTGTGACGGCTGTTTCTCACAAATGCCAACCAGTATGGTCGGTTGTGGTGTGACTATCCATTCCGACGGTCAGATGGCCATCGATGCCTCGAAGTCGGTGGATGTGCGCGGTACCTCCATCGAGAATATGCTCTCAGTGCTGAACGAACAGAAGTCGAACCTTGAATCAGATGCCTCCGACCGTATTGACGAGGTAGAATCGCTGACCGATGACCTCAAGGATGTCCTGGAAGATATGGACGACCTGACCTCGAGTGAACAGGATATCCGCTCGAACATTGGCGACCTGCTCGACCTTCAGAAAGATTACAAGGCCCTGCTGCCTTCGCTGGCACCAGTCTTAGAGAACTGTGTCAGAACCATCTCCGCCCTGGTTGAGGTGAACCGGAAGATCACGTGTCTTGAGGACGAGCAGACCACGCTGAACAACGAGAAGGACAGCTTCACGGACGATCCTACGGGTGCTTCGCTGTCGCTGACAGCCGAACAGATCTCGCTGGCTTCCGTTGACGGCGACGGTAATATCCGTACCAACGACGAAGCTGCTATCAGTATCCAGACTGGCAAGGTGAGCATCAGCACCCTGAAGGCCGACGGTTCGCTGATAGACGACAGCTCAGTCAGTATCCATACGGGTGATGTGGAGATCTCTACCGTGGCTCCGGCCCTGTCGGAGGGTAGTGATACCGACGGCGACTTTACTACCGACGGCCATTTCCGCGTGAACTCGAAGAACGTGGCATTTGTGGCTGTCGACTATAGTGTGGCCGATGGTGAGGCTACAGAGTCGTCGCTGACTGCCGACAGCAGCTTCTACGTACGGATGCAGGACATGAACCTGAACGCCGTAGACACCGACGGCAACAGTACGGGCAGCTTTAATCTCGTGGCCGACAAGATGAACCTGACCGCCGCCGACAAGGACGGCAACCAGACGGGCTCGATCGATATGAAGGCACTCGACCTGTTCCTCTCGTCGAAGGATCAGAACGGCTCGGCAACCGGCGCGCTGACCATGACCGCCAAGGACTTGAGCCTCCTGTCGATCGACGATAGCTACAAGTCTCTGGGTCAGATCCTCATCAACGGCAAGGATGTGCATGTGAAGGCGATGGACCTCGACGACAAGGGTCAGGACTCCAGCCTTACCTCGGGCGGCAACATGGTGCTCGTCGCCGACAATATGTATATCGGTCGTACGAAGAGCGACAGCCAGAGCTCGACGCTGCTGGTATCCTCGGACAAGACGGCTATCTTTGGCAAAACGACTGCCGAGATGCAGCAGGGCGATGCCAAGGCCGTGGTACAGCTGACCGGCGGCAACGTGGCCCTCAGCGGCTCGAAGGCCGAGTTCTATGGCGACAACACCTTCAACGGCAAGAGCGACTTCAAGGCCGATGTGACGATGAAGAAGGCCACGGCAGACAATATTGAGGCGAAGACCTCGTTTAAGAGTAAGAACATCAGCGACGGCGTCGCCGTGCCTGGTGCTCCATCGTCGGCCAGTCTCAGTGCAAAGCTCTCGGAGACCGATGCACCGGCATCAGTGGAGGTTAAGTTAAGTAATGAAGAATCAGGAGAAGAAGGAGGAACAGAATAATGAGAATAACAATAGAGACTCTTATCCATGAGATGGAAAGTAGGTTAGGTGGCTACGTCACCTTGCTGGTATACAGATATGCCAACCTTTGTGTGAAAGCCCAGCCATTATCGCTTCTGTCGGCTCAGATTATCGATGAGGAGATGGGAGTGATGAAGCTGGAGCAGGTGGCAGGCGTGATGCTCCTCGACGAGTATCATCTGAAGCTGGTACCCTTCGATCCACGCTTTAACTTCCCGCTCTGTAAGGCCATCATGAAGGAGCATCCTGAGTTCAAGCAGGATCTGGTGAAGCCAGAGAATGGCGAGGAGGATGAGCGTATCCTTATCTTGACGATGCCGGAGGTGAATAAGGATCGTCGTGATGTATTAATAGATTCTGTCAATGTGCTCTTCGATGGTTGCAAGGCGAAAATGGATAAGACCAGTGC
>JAEETB010000398.1 GCA_016286575.1 Prevotella sp. | reverse complement strand
ATTCCGATTAAGTAATTAGAAATTAATCTTTGTGCCAACCATGATGGTGCGGGTATGAGGATAAGTGCTCCAACGATAGTCGATACCAGGATCAATACCACCCATGTTCACCTCAGGATCAAGACCCGTGTAGCTGGTGATGGTGAATACGTTGTTGCAAGTAGCATAGAGCTGCAAGCTCTGGAGCCACTCGCCGAGCTTTGAGAAGGTGTAACCGATGGTCAGAGATGACAGACGGAAGTAAGAGCCATTCTCCAAGTAACGGTCAGAGGGATAGTTCGGCAGGTTGTCGGTAACAGGACGATCAGTGATGAACTCCTTCAGCACGTTCTTGCCGTTGGCAAACATCTCAGGGCTGGAGTAGTTGGCACGAGAACCGTTGTAGATCTTGTTGCCGAAAACACCTGTGAAGAACAGCGAAGCGCTGAGGTTCTTGTAGCTGAAGGTGTTGTTCCAACCAAGGTTCAGCTTAGGTTGTGCGCAACCAGTGATGGTACGATCCTTGAAAGCGGGCTCGTTGGTTACCTCACCAGTCCTCTCACCGGTATTCTCATCGCGTACATAATATGTCGACTTACCATTAGCATCGTAGCCGGCAAACTCGTAGGTGTAGAATGTTCCAAGAGGCTCACCTTCCATAATGCGCTGTGTGTAACCGTTAGAAGATACACCTGCAACCATCGGGTCACCCTGTGTGAAGGTACCTACTTCAAACTTGTCGTTTGACAGCTTATTAACAGTATTCTTGTTGTGTGACAGGTTGATCGTGGTCATCCAGTTGAAATCCTTCGTGCGGATGGCGTCGATGTTGACTGTAAACTCAATACCAGTATTGGTGATCTTACCAACGTTGGCAGCGATAGTACCCATCGGATAGATATTGGTAGATACTGGATAGTCCCAGATCAGGTCCTTAGTCTTCTTGTTATAGAACTCGATGGTACCATTGATGCGGTTCTTCAGGAATCCGAAGTCGATACCGATGTTCAGCATGCCTGTGCTCTCCCACTTCAGGTCGGGGTTAGCATTCTTAGTTGCTGCCAGTGTACGCCAGCTCTTACCATTATAATCAAAGAAACCAGAAGCACCATAGGTAGCATAAGCAGTATAGGCACCGAAGCCCATGGCATTACCTGAAACACCATAACCGGCACGGAGCTTCAAGTTAGACAGGAAGTTCTGATTCTTCATGAAATTCTCCTCTGTGATGTTCCAAGCTGCAGAAACAGAGGGGAAGGTACCCCAGCGATTGTCTGGTCCGAATACGGAAGAACCGTCGCGACGGATAGTTGCCTGCAACATGTACTTACCAGCGAAAGAGTAGCTTGCACGACCGTAGAAAGAGATGTTGCGGACTGTCTCCTTGGTGCCACTTACCACACCGTTGGCAATACCGTCGATGGTGCTCGCATAACTCAGGTTGTTCCACTTCAGATAGTCATCATAGAAATCATGAACGATCAGACCAAAGCCATCGCCATTCACCTTCTCTTCCCAAGAATAACCGGCCATCAGAGCAAGGCTATGTAGATCGCCAAAGGTATGGTTGTAGTTGGCGAAAATCTCAAACAGATTCTCATGGCCGAACCAGGTGCTGCGGTCAGCACGACCATTATAGGCACTGACACCCTCGAGCTGAGTGTTGTGAGTGTCATAAGCACTATAAGTACGCTGGTAGTGGTTGAATGAGTAGTTTGCATTCAGTACCAGACCCTCGATAATCTTCAAAGAGCCCTTGGTGATAACCTGAGTACGCTTCCAAACGTTCTCGGAAGTGTCCTCATCGATCAGTGACAGAGGGTTGTAGTTCTTAGAGCCAGAACCCCTGAACCAGTCGCCGTTCTGATCCTTAATAGGATTCAGCGGAGAGAAGTAGTTCATGGCATCGAGTACAGATGCACCCTCATTGTTCATAGGAACACCAACGAACTTACCATACATAGAGTTCAAGCCTGCAGAGAGTTCCAGACGATCCTTCAGCACCTTGGTTGAAACCAATGAACGAACGTTCAGACGATGGTTGTATGAACCCTTGATGACTCCCTGACGGTCAGAGTAGTTCACGCTGGCCATGTACTTTGTCCTCTCAGAACCACCGTTAACAGACACGTTGTGATTATGGCTGAGAGCTGTACGGAGTACTTCCTTCTGCCAGTCGGTGTCGGCACCGTTATCGTAACCATAGTCAAGATTGTTGGTCTTTACATAGTTACGGATATCGCTGGCTGTTGCGATGTCGAGCTTCTTCGCGATATTGTCGATAGCCAGATAACCATTGTAGCTGACATTGACACGCTCAGACTTGCCACCACTCTTAGTGGTAATAATGATGACACCGTTGGCTGCCTTAGAACCGTAGATGGCTGTAGCGGTAGCGTCGCGGAGCACGTCGATGGACTCAATATCATCGGGAGCCACCATCGAGATGTCCACACCGGGGATACCATCGATTACGTAGTAAGGTGACATTGCACCGCTACGCAGTGAAGAAGCACCACGGAGTGTGATGGAAGGAGAACCGTTGGGGTCGCCAGAGGTTGTAACAACCAGACCGGCTACCTTACCCTGCAACATAGAGGCGGGATCAGAGAACACACCTCTGT
>JAEETB010000397.1 GCA_016286575.1 Prevotella sp. | reverse complement strand
AAAAGGAGTTGAAACTGGATCTCCTGGTACAACGTACCGACATTCTGAACACAGCCTCCATAGCACCCATGAGTCAGATTCTCAAGAAGTCGACAACGGGCATCATTGCTGAATTCAAGCGCAAGTCGCCCTCAAAGGGATGGATCAACAAGAATGCCAATCCCAGCGTCATCCCCATCAGTTATGAGCGATACGGTGCAAGCGCCTTGAGCATTCTGACGGATTCGTATTATTTCGGAGGCAGCAATATCCACATCAGGAATGCAAAGCTGTCGAAGGTATCCATCCCTATTCTGTATAAGAATTTCATTATCGACGAATACCAGATCTATCAGGCTAAGCTCTACGGTGCCTCAGCCATTCTGCTCATCGCGGCATGTCTGACAAAAGAACAATGCAAGGCGTTTATCGATAAGGCTCACGAACTGCAGTTGGAGGTTCTGCTGGAGATGCATACAGAAGAAGAGACTGAGTATGCCGAACTGGGACCCGACATGTGTGGTATCAACAACAGGAATCTTGGAAGTTTCGAAACGGATGTGAACAAGTCCATCCAACTCTTTAGCAGACTTCCCTACGACAGCGTCAAAGTCAGCGAGAGCGGACTGTCTGACCCTAACACCGTCAAGCAGTTGAAAGCGATGGGCTACAATGGGTTCCTGATGGGTGAGGCATTCATGAGGCAGCCCGATCCAGGTCTGGCACTTAACGCTTTCATTTCGATGTTATGATAACCAAAGTATGCGGCATGCGCGATGCCCAGAACATCCGCGATGTAGAAGCGTTGGGAATCGACTGGATAGGCATGATCTTCTGGCCCAGGAGCAAGAGGTACGTTGCCGAAGTGCCTTCCTATCTGCCAGAACATCTGAAGAAGGTTGGCGTGTTTGTCGATTCCACCTTGGATGATATCCTCCAACATTTTTCCGACTACCAACTCGACATCATCCAGCTACACGGACAGGAGTCACCCGATTTCGCAAAGGCACTTAAGCCGCACACAATCATCAAGGCATTCAACATTGAAAAGGCCGACGACCTGCTTCAGACCGAGAAGTACGAAGGCATTGCCGACTACTTCCTGTTCGATACGCGGAAGCCCCCCAGGGAGGTGGGGGGCTGGCTTCCGCCAGGGGGAACAGGCGAGAAGTTCGACTGGTCTGTACTGACAGCCTATCAGGGCAAGACGCCTTTCCTGCTCAGTGGAGGCATCGGCCCGGAAGATGCAGAGTCTGTCAGATCGTTTCATCACCCCAGATGTATCGGCATCGACCTCAACTCAAGATTCGAATCCGAACCTGGATTCAAGGACATCAATCAACTCAAGACATTTATTAATAAATTAAGGTATGAATAAGATCAATCAACTTTTCAAAGATAGTCAGGACAAGAAACTCTTGTCGCTCTACTTCTGTGCGGGTTGTCCGACCTTGGAGAATACGGGCGACGTCATCAAGACGATGCAGCGACGGGGTATCGCCATGATTGAAGTGGGCATACCCTTCAGCGATCCCCTTGCTGACGGACCAGTCATCCAGAGTGCGGCTACACGGGCCATCAAGAACGGCATGAGCCTGAAGAAGCTGTTTGCCCAGCTTCAGGAGATCAAGGACGAGGTACAGATCCCCCTCGTACTGATGGGCTATCTCAACCCTATCATGCACTATGGCATCGAGGCCTTCTGCAAGAGCTGTGTGGAGAGCGGCGTCAGTGGTGCCATCATCCCCGATCTGCCCTTCAAGGACTATCAGGATGTCGTCAAGCCCATTGCCGACAAATACGACCTGCGCATCATCATGCTGATTACCCCTGAGACATCCGAAGAGCGCATCCGCTTTATCGACGACAATACCGACGGCTTTATCTACATGGTGTCGTCAGCAGCCATCACGGGCACGCAGAAGTCGTTCGATGATGAGAAACAGGCTTATTTCAAGAGGATCAACGACATGAACCTCCGCAATCCCCGTATGATTGGCTTCGGCATCAGCAACAAGCAGACACTCGAAGCCGCCCAGAACAATGCGGCTGGCGCCATCATCGGCTCGAAGTTCGTCACCTTGCTCAATGAGAGCCAGAATGCCGACGAAGCCCTCGACAAACTCTTCGACGCCCTGAAAAGATAACGTTTACGTTATTATTTTTGCACGATTTAGTTCGTAGTTTCACGATTTTTTCTTACCTTTGCAGAGAATTCGTAAACTACGGACTAAAACGTATTAATAGCATATATGAAGAAATTCTTTCAATTCCTGACTATCTGTCTGCTGTTCCCCACCCTGACAGTGGCCCAAGGCTGGGACGAAGCCCAGTACAAGCAGATTGAACAAAGTATCCGTGTCCCCCAGTTTGCTGACAAGGATTATGTGATTACCAAGTTTGGTGCCAAGCCCGACGCAACGGCCGAGAAGAACCAGAAGGCCATTCAGAAGGCCATCGACCAATGCTCCAAGAAGGGTGGCGGTCGTGTGGTTGTACCTGCAGGACAGCCCTTCCTCACTGGCGCCATCACCCTCAAGGACGGTGTGAACCTCCACGTCGAGGAAGGAGCCGTTCTCGAGTTTGTCTTCCAGCCCGAGCTCTACCCCATCGTAGAGACCTCAT
>JAEETB010000396.1 GCA_016286575.1 Prevotella sp. | reverse complement strand
CTCTGAGGGTTTGGCAGTGGTCTATGGCAAAGGGAAATACGAGATGAAGCGCGGCTTCATGGACAAGACTGGCCGCATCACCTTCTGTCAGGAATAACACTAACATTGATGAATATATGAAGAAACTATTATTTGTGTTGATGATGCTCTGTGCAGGGATGGCGGCACAGGCGCAGACTATTCACCTTGATCATCATTTCTGGGATGGTTACAGCCTTTACACGGTGAAGGAGATTCGGATGGGGAAGTATTTCTATATGACCACCAGCCAGGGCGAAGAGCTGACCTTGGAGAAGGTTGACGGCAAGCCAGGAGAGTATAAGATCATTCCCAGCCGGCAGGCAGATGAATGTCCCTTTGGCGCCCAGTACGGCTGGCGGGTGCAGCATATTACTCAGGAGGGTCAGAGTTTCCTGGCTGTCCGTAAGCCAAACGGTGATGTGATGTGGGTTCTGGATCAGACCACCGAAAAAGAAGAAAAATGTGAGGAGATGCAGATGATGATGAAGCAGGAGGAGCCTTGGAATGCCGTGAACAGCATACTGCTCAACCGGGCCTACCTGCATAGTATGGTCTCATCAAAGCAGGAACTGCGCCTGCTGCGCAATAAGATCCTCGCTTATCACGGCTACCGTTTTCAGTCGAAGGATTTGCAGGAATACTTTGGTGGGGTAAGCTGGTACAAGCCGGGAAATGATAATAATGCCATCAAGCTGGACATCATCGAACAGACTAACATCCAGCTCATTAAGAGCGAGGAGGCTGATAGGACTGAAGAGATTCTGGGTGATGAACCCTATTGGGAGACGGAAGAGGGTGTGGCAGAATGCATCCGTGAGTATTTCGATGCCGTCAATAAGACTTTCGCAGATGGTTCGGGTATGAGTCCTTTTGACTTGGACAAGAGATACTACTCTGCCTATTGGAACGAAGTCTATAATAAGGTGAACGAGAAGGAAAGCAATGCCACATCGACAGAGCAGCTCTTTTTTGTGGATGACAACCACTGGACGTCAGGCTTGGAGACTCCCGTTGAAGCGAAGGACATCAAGGTGGAGTTCCTGACGGATACTAAGGTCGAAGCCACATTAACCCTCGTGGATAAAAGGCATGGACAAAGCCTGAAAGCCATTCTTACCCTAGATTTTGAGGAGGCCATATGGCGCATCAGCAACTGGCTTGAAAAGAGTCACGATACCTCGGGAAGTATATTGGTTCGGATGGAAAAATATATAGGTCAATAAATAACGTTATGAGAAGAAGTGTTTTGATGATTTCCTCCCTGATAATGCTTATGGCATGCGGAGGCAAGAAGGCGCAGACAGAAAGCTCAGAAGCTGTTGATAATGACTCGACGGCCATATTGGCACAGGAAGAAATGACAGGTCTTATCAAGGAATTGTATGCCGCAAAGGCTAAGAACGAAGTAGGTATAGACCAGCTTTACGCCTGTCATACATGGCGGAAGATGGTGGCTGCTGTTGAAGAAAAGGACTCGCATGTGGCTGAAATCGGTTTCTTCAACGATGACTATTGGACGCAGATGCAGGACAGCAACCCCTCAGATCTGGAGGCTCGCGACATCAAGTTTGAGCAGCTGGACGTAGAGAAGGGTAGGGCAACGGTCAGCTTTCTCCTTCATAGTTCTGTTCAGGTCGTTCGTCAGAAGTTTGAGTTCTGCCATGAGGATGGCAATTGGCGCGTACATAACATCATCAGGTACTTCCAGGATGTTGACGGTAAAGAGGAGGAATCCAGCTTGATGGAAGGTATGCGAAGCTATCTTGACGAGCCGCTGGAGGAAGAATCGCAGGAGCTGACCTTCGCCAATATGGCCGGAATCTACGATGACGAGAAGCAGGAGAGCCGCTTCTGTCTGAACGAAGACGGCACGGCTACATGGGGCATGATAGGCAGCCTTAACTACACTGAGTACACCTACACCATCAACGGTAATACAATTTGTCTGAAGCCTAAGGGTGTGGAATCAGAGGATGACTGCTATGATTACGACGAGAACACCCGTACACTGAAGAATGAGCAGGGTGCCGTCTATTATCGTCAGATTGTTGATTAGTATAATAGTTAGTTAGATATGAAAAGAACCATTCTCGCAGCCATCACGCTGTTGCTGGCCATTACATTGCAAGCGCAAAAGCGTGTAAACAACCACATGTTCAATCCCGACCCGGCTCCTGTAGTATCGGGTGACCGTCTCTACGTGTTTACAGGTCACGACCTGGACACGGCGACTTACTTCCGTATGCCCGACTGGCAGGTGTTTTCCACTACCGACATGGAACATTGGACGGATCACGGTATTGTGTTGACCACCGCCAACTTCAAGTGGGCCAAACAGGGCGACAATGCCTGGGCTTCGCAGGCCATAGAACGTAACGGCAAGTGGTACTGGTATGTAGCTGCAGAGGACACCACCAAGCACCTGCATGGAATCGGCGTGGCTGTAGCTGACCGTCCGGAAGGCCCTTGGACAGATGCTCTCGGCAAACCGCTCATCCCCGGCGACTGGGGCTTCATCGATCCCACTGTATTTGTCGATGATGACGGACAGGCCTGGCTCTTCTGGGGCAACAACGGCTGCTGGT
>JAEETB010000395.1 GCA_016286575.1 Prevotella sp. | reverse complement strand
ATCACCAATGCCGCCAACCTGCACCCGCTGGTTGTCGAGGATCTGCAGAAGTACGAGGGCACCGTGGGCATCACGCCGATGGATATGGCCTGCCACGACTACGTACACTGTATCATCAACGGCGGTATGCCTTACACCAGCGACTACCTCTACGGTTTCTACCCCCTGAGCCAGTCGCTCACCAACCTGCTTATCAAGTCGAACAAACAATACTTCAAATAAATAATGACAAACGATATGAAACACAATATTCACAGAGTCATCATTATCTTCACGATGATGTTTGCGGCAACGGGAGCCATGGCTCAGAATGCCGACAAGTTACACGCCGAGGAAGGCCTGTTCAACCACCTTTCTGTAGGTCTCTCCACTGGACTGACAGGTACCGGTATCGATGTGGCTATGCCCGTGCATAAGCTGGTGTCCGTCAGGGCAGGTATTAGTGGAATGGGTCTTGCCGAAATCAAGTTCAAGGCCATCAACACCGCCGCTGAAATCACCCAGATGCAGATGGTGGAGGAGGATGCCATCAGACGTGCGCAGATGGTAGATAAGGTGGAACTATCCGTCAAGCCTAACTTCTGGAACTTCTACGTCCTGGGCGAGGTGCATCCCTTCAAGAACCAGCCCTTCTACTTCTCAGCAGGTCTGTTCTTTGGCAGCCAGAACTTCCTTCACTTCCGCAACACCAACGATGGTGCACTGGGCTTCCTCTATGATGCCAATCAGAAAGTGGAGGACTACAACCGCCTCTATCGTACGAACTATCCGCCCATCGGTGTGCAGTTCGGCGACTACGTGTTCACAGCTGATGAGAACGGTAACATCGACGTGCGCATGAAGACCAACGCCGTGAAGCCCTATCTCGGCATCGGCTTCGGTCAGCACTTCGCCAAGACACATCGTGTCAGCCTGGCCGTTGACTTAGGTCTCATGTTCTGGGGTTCACCGAAATTCGTGCTGAACAACGGTACCGAGATCGATTCCTCTGGCAAGAATTCCGGCATCGGCAGTGTGCTCTCATGGTTGAAGGCCTGGCCCAACCTCGAGATCCGCGTAGCCTACAAGATCTTCTAAGCGACATGCCACAAATGACACAAAGGGGTCTGACCCCTTTGTGTCATTAACTTCATTCAGTCATAACATGAAAGCCCGATTTAGGAAGAAAACCAATATCGTCAACATTGTTGTTACTGCCGTGTCAGCAATGCTCTCGGTGAGTGTCATGCTTTATGCCGTTGCTCATTTTGGAGTGAGTGTGGCGGGACCCGAGTTGGTTCTAAACGCGTTTTATATAGCATGTCTGGTCATGATGTGGATGTATTTCTTCAACCGGCTGACTACCCAGCAGTTCAACTACTGCAGCACGTTATGTTTGGGGATGACGGTATTATTGCGTGACATCCTATTTCCACCCATCATGGCTAATTTCGCTCTTCATCTGTCATGTCTCACACTATCGGTCATACTGCTTCAGATGCTCACCTTCTTTTATGCGCGAAAGAACTGGAAGAGTTATTCCAGGGCCAACCTATGGTGGATTTTCATCGTTGATGCGCTCATTGCCTCAATCTACAACTACGCCCTCATGCTTGAGACCGTAGACGAAGCCACCGCCTATCTGATGACGGAAATCTGGATTCGTCCCACCATCACCTACGGCCTTGTGGCCTGTTTTGTGGCGGAAACAAAAGAGAAATAGAGTAACCTCACCTTGTGTCACTTTTAACAATATTATTATATGAGTAAAATGAAGAAATGGATGCAGGCCGGCATCCTAACCATCGGCCTTACGATGATCTCTTGTCAGGGGTTTGTTGATGCTGTTTTGGGCACTGAAGACAATCCGGCTCCAACAACTCCTGTTGCAAAGGAAGTCACTCTCGAGGATGCCTTGAACGACGGGACTATCGTGGTTCTGACCTTCAACCTGAACGGCGAGGACTTCTACGTCGCCTTTATGAGGGTGGGTGACACCTATGAGTTGCTGGACTTTGACAAGGCGCAGACACGTGGAGACGAACCGACAATCACAGAGAAGGATTGTGACTTTAAGATGGTACACGATAAGGCTAACAACGTGATCAATTTCACAGTTACTGAGAAAAAGACTTCCGACCTGGTGCTGACCGCTATCATCGACATCAATGCAAGTACCATGGAGGTGATACCAGGCGACCCGAAATACAAGGTGACTGGTGTGAAGATGAAGGTCTCCAATGTCGAGATTACCAATCTGCTGAAAGAGAAAGGCGAAGGTGTTACCTTGACCGACGCACTGGTAAAAGGTGCGCAGGTGGTGATTGTATATAAGTGGAACAATAGTAATACAACCACTTTTACTTTCACCAATAATGGTGGAACGTTCTCCTGCAACATTACAGGTGACAATGCTCAAGATTTCAATAGTTTCCTGAAGATTGATGGCAACGAACTCTTTTTCTCTGCTACAGATAAAGACTGGTTTGTCACTGATTGTAATCTCGAGATCAAATTCAACTACGTAAAGAACACCTTTAAGTTATGGACGGTCACACATGCCGTTTACGACTCCTTCACCATCAGCGTGAATGGCACCGACATCACATCGACACTGACCAAGGAGTCAGTCTAA
>JAEETB010000394.1 GCA_016286575.1 Prevotella sp. | reverse complement strand
CAGCGTCTATCGTCAGGCACTCCCCCTGGCTGATCGTCTCTGTCTGACGGAGATCAATGACACCCCAGAGAAGGCTGACACCTTCTTCCCACCCTACGATGACTGGAAGGAGATCAGCCGTGAGGATCACGAGAAAGATGAACGCCACGAATACGAGTATTCTTTCGTAGACTATATCAAGGCATAACGGAACCATCCGTTTTCAAATCAAAATGTACAAACCAGTTTTCATGAAGCGCCAGGTCCTGGTGTTCCGACATTTCGGAAACAAGGGCTACTCGCTCTTTGCCTGTCTGGGACGTGAGGTTGTATGCAGTGTGCTGTCTGTAGCCACACTGACATACGCCTCTGCGGAAAGTGTTTCCACCCATCCTGTGGTAACTGATTCCGCCGCCATGACGACAGCGCGAGAGATGATGCTCGAGGAAGTCAGTGTGACAGGCTCGAGGGCGCCCCTGACGAAAAGTCAGGCTGCGAGAATGGTAACTGTACTGGATCGTCGCGACATTGCGCAGGCACCAGTACAAAGTGTTAACGACCTGCTGAAATACGCCGTAGGTGTGGATGTGCGTCAGCGAGGACCCATTGGAGCCCAGACGGACATCTCGATACGAGGCGGCACCTCTGAACAGATTATCCTGTTGCTGAATGGCATCAATATCTGTGACCCGCAGACGGGCCACAACGCGATGGATCTGCCCATCGATCTGAGTGAGATTGTGCGCATCGAAGTGCTCGAAGGTCCTGCAGGAAGAATCTACGGTTCGTCGTCGCTCGTGGGAGCGATTAATATCGTAACGAGACCAGACGCAGAGACCAGTGCCAACGTGACGGTGGAAGGCGGCAGCTACGGTTATGGAAAGGTCAGTGCCCGTGCCAACCTGAAACAGAGGAAATGGAACAATCAACTCAGTGCTGGCTACAGTCGCAGCGATGGATACTCGCGTTCGAAGGCAGGCACACTGAACACCGACTTCAGCGGCTCCAAGGCTTTTTACCAGGGACAATACACGAACGACGACGTCAGCCTCAACTGGCACCTGGGTATCGCAGACAAAGGCTGGGGCTCCAGCACCTTCTATGCCTCGCCGAAATGGCAGGCTGACGACCAATACGAGCACACAACGAAAATCTACACTGCCATTCAGGCAGAGACCCATTGCGGCAAGCTGAGACTGATGCCCAGCATCTATTGGAATCAGAACAGAGACCGTTATGAGGGGTATCGTGACCAGCCCGAGAAGATGAAATACAACTATAACCGCACAGACGTGTATGGCATGAACCTCGGCAGCTATTTCGACTGGGTTGCTGGACGCACAGCCTTCGGAGCAGAGATCAGAAACGAGGATCTCGTGAGTGGGAACCTGGGAGAGCCCCTTTCGCAGACGCACCATATCAAAGGTACGGATCGCGACTATACGCTGGGCGTGAACCGTACAAATATCAGCGGCTATCTGGAACACAACCTGCTGTTGGAACATCTGACAGTGTCGGCAGGACTCGTAGCGGTCAAAAACACATGGAGTAACATGAACATGTCCGTTTACCCAGGTGTCGACCTGAGCTATCGTCCCAATAGCAACTGGAAATTCCACGCCTCGTACAACACATCGCTCCGTATGCCGTCGTTTACAGAGATGTACTACAAACTGCAGGGCTACCAGGCCGATCCTCACTTAAAGCCAGAGGAAATGCAGGCATTAGAGGCTGGTCTCAACTTTCAATCTTTCGCTCGGCCGAAGGACGCTTGCTACCAACGGGACGCAAGAATCTTCAATCTTCAATGTGCCCTCTGGTACCATCACGGCAAGAACATGATCGACTGGATTATGGACACGTCGAAGGGAGCAGAGGCCGTCTGGCAAAGTGTGAACCACACAAAAATAAACAGTCTCGGTCTCGAACTTGGCACAACCCTCTTCATTCTTCATTCCCAAATCGCAATCAACTATAGTTACATCCATCAAGACAAGAAGCAGGAAGAGCATATCGTATCGCAATATGCGCTGGAGTACTTACGCCATAAACTGACGGCAAAAGTTGATCTGCCACTGACAAAACAACTCACGCTGGGTCTTCACTTCAGATGGCAGGACCGTGTGGGAGAATATACGGACTTCGACGGCGTTGTGCACGACTACGAACCCTATGCCCTGGTCGATGCCCGTCTGACATGGCAACAAAACAAATGGAAGATCTATGCTGAAACAACGAACCTGACGGATAAGCGCTACCACGACTATGGTCTGGTAGAACAGCCTGGACGATGGGTGATTGTGGGAATAAGCACCAAATTATAAAAGCAATTCATCCCCGCTGGTCAGCGGGGATGAATCATTTCTTCTTCAACTTGAAGGAATTTTCTATGCTTGCGATCTCAGACTGGAAGGCCTGATCAACCTTCAGTCGCTGCTCTATAATATTGCAGGAATGGATGACAGTAGAGTGATCGCGGTTACCGATGAGCTGTCCGATACGTCCTGCGGGCATACGCGTGTACTTAGAAGCGAGATACATGGATATCTGGCGCACCTGTACATAATTGCGCTTACGGCTCTTGCTGAACACACTCTGCTGGCTGATGCCGTAGTGATGGCACACCTTCTCGAGGA
>JAEETB010000393.1 GCA_016286575.1 Prevotella sp. | reverse complement strand
TTGGTCTTGCCCGAATAGTCGAGCAGATGAATCTCGTAGTCACTGGTGATTGAGTAGTACTGGATGAAGTTATCTGGATTGATGGCTGTATCTTCTTCGTCCTCAATGGCGTAAAGACAGAGCTTGTCAACGGGGATATACTCATCATCGAGACTGTAGAGCCAGAGTGAGTACAGATGTTCCTGCTCGTCGGCAGCTAAGAGTAACAGACGGGCACCAATGGTCTCAGGCAGTGTGATGGCCTTAGGCGAGCGACCCTCGAACTCAAGGTACGACACGATTTCCTCAGGTACGGGCTTAAAGCCTGGCAGGAAGCTCACGTAATCCTCTGAATAGCTGATAGGCAGCGTCTGGATATCGAGACTGTCGTAGAACTGCTTCAGGGGATTATCCGAGTCCTCCAGATTGATACCCTGCAGCGCCAGTTTTTCTTTAATCTCGAGCGCCTTCACACTGTCGAGTTTATGGGCCAGTTCTTCAGGCGACATCTTATGGCCGCCCCCACAGGCACATAGCAGCAGGGCTACAGCCAAACCTCCTAACCATTTATATTTCATACGCTTATAGCTTAACTTTCTTCTTCACCGCCTTACTCTCGTTCTGCAGACGGTCTAAGGCTGTGACCACGTACACCCACTTCTGCTTACCGTCTACGTAGGGCAGCTTATAGAAGGGATGGGTGGTGATGGCGCAGATCTTCGAAGGATCACTGGTGTCGATCTTCTCCTTGGCACCGAAGCGATAAACCACATACTTCTCAGCCTTGTCGTTCCACCCCTCTCCCTTCGGAGCTGTCCAGAAGAGCACATAACCGTCACTGGTCCAGATGGGCTTCACCTTACGTACCTTATTTGGTGCCTTGTCGTCGATGAAAGGCATCGCAGGCTGAAGGGCAGGATGACGCCAATAGGTCTGACGCAGCGAAGTACCATAGTTTCCTACATTGTCGACAGCAGCCTTAGCATACCAGAGTACCGTTCCCTGGACATTAGGCATCTGACGATGTAACGCCATCTTCGCAGCGAGCTGGTGGGTATTGGGATTCTTCGGGTCAGCATACTTGACGGTACGCTCCACATCCTCACCGATCACCAATGGACGGGCTCCTGCATACTGGTTCCACCAGCGGATCAAGGTGTCATAGTCTGCTGCCTTGTTGCCTATCTCCCAGTAGATTTGGGGCACGCAGTAGTCGAGCCAGCCATTGTTCACCCACAAGAGGATATCTGCATAGAGGTCGTCGTAGTTCTGCAGACCGTTGGTGTTACTGCCGATCTCTGCAGAACGCTTATTACGATAGATGCCGAAGGGCGAGATACCCACCTTCACCCACGGTTTGGCTGCATGAACGGTCTTATAGAACTGCTCGATAAAGAGATTCACATTGTAACGACGCCAGTCGTTCTGGTTCTTCAGACCATTGGAGTGGTCGTAGAACAGTTCATCGTCAGGAATACTCTCACCCTTCACTGGATAGGGATAGAAATAGTCGTCCATGTGGATGCCGTCGACATCATATCTGGTGACGATATCCTTGGCCACCTCACAGATATAATCGCGGTTCTCGGCGATACCTGGGTTCAGGATAAACAGATCGTCGTAGGCGAAACAGTTCATGGGCTTGCGCACACTGATATGATTGGGGGACAACATCTTCGTGCCCTTGGTCTTCGCACGATAGGGATTGATCCAGGCGTGCAACTCCATCCCTCGTTTGTGGCACTCTTCAATCATCCACTTCAGGGGATCCCAGTACGGACTGGGGGCCTTGCCCTGCTGTCCTGTCAGGAAACGGCTCCAGGGTTCAAGCTTACTCTCATAGAGGGCGTCGCACTCAGGGCGCACCTGGAAGATAATCACGTTCACACCGTCCTTCTGCAACTCATCGAGCTGATAGGTCAGCGTCTGCTGCATCTTCTCTGTTCCAATACCCTGGAACTGTCCGTTAACACACTGGATCCACGCACCACGCATCTCTCTTTTCTGGGCACCTGCTGTCATTGTGAACAACAGCGCCATGGCTAAAAATAATATTTTCTTCATCATTCGAATAAATTTTCTTTATGTTTCCTGGCTTCCTCGATGGATACCAGTGTCTGTTGCTGGTGCTGGTAGTCGTCGCGCAGATGCTGGTATTTCTCAGCCAGCTCGTGCTCAATCTGCTGCTCGTCGCTCATCAGACGGGCTGCCACCAGGGCGTTCTGCGAGGCATCCTTCAGCCACACCACAGCTCCCTCGTAGACGGGGGCTATCTTCAGGGCCACATGCAGTTCACTGGTAGTGGCGCCTCCTATCATGATGGGGATATTCAGATGGGCTCGCTGTAATTCCTTGGCCACGTTGACCATCTCTTCCAGACTGGGGGTTATCAGACCACTCAGTCCGATAATGTCTACATGCTCCTCCTGTGCCTTACGCACAATCTGCTCGGCTGGCACCATCACACCCATATCGATGATCTCATAGCCGTTGCAGGCCATCACCACCCCGACGATGTTCTTGCCGATATCGTGTACATCACCCTTCACCGTTGCCAACAGCACCTTTCCTGCACTCTTGCTGCCCTCAGTTTTCTCTGCCTCGATAGCAGGCTGCAGGATATTGACGGCCTGTTTCATCGTACGGGCTGTCTTCACCAC
>JAEETB010000392.1 GCA_016286575.1 Prevotella sp. | reverse complement strand
GTGGACAACCGCATCACCATCCGCGTGCTGCGCTCGGACGGCAGCGTGTTCTTCAACCAGACCTTCACGAAGGCGGCCTTTGAGAAATATCTGAACGATGACTACCGTGAGACGGGTATCCTCGAGGGACTGGTGTTCGACAAGGTGGACGGCCCTCAGCTGGTGTTTGCTGCCAGTGTGAGTCATCCGCAGACTGACGAGTACATCCCCATGGTGGTGACGGTGAGCAACTTCGGCACCGTGGGCATCAGGCCTGACACGGAGCTCGACACATCGGGCAGTCTGCCTCCAACATCTGGCGAAGAAGAAGAATGAAGAAGATTTTTGGACTGATCATTGCCGTGGTGGTTATCGTGGGAGGACTCTACTTCTGCGGTGACTGGCGACTGCAGAGCGACGACGAGGCCAGGCAGGAGGCGGCCATCGCCCAGGGCATCGACACGGTGCCCATGCTCATCATGCAGGTACAGAAGTGCTCGAAGCTCTACACGGCTGAGTATCGCGTGCATAAGATCGTGACCCACGACGACGCCCTCCGTCTGAAGGGATCGCTGCTGAAGAAGCAGTTTGACATCAAGGTGCCCATGGCTGACCGAAAGATTGCCATCCCCATCGATGCGAAGCTGAAAGCGTATATCGACTTCAGCGACTTCTCGGAAGAGAACATCGAGCGCGACGGCAGGAAGATCACCATCGTGCTGCCTGATCCGCAGGTGACGATGACCAGCTCGAAAATCGATCAGAAGAACGTGCGCCAGTATGTGGCGCTGACCCGCTCGGACTTCAGTGACGCGGAGCTGGCTGACTATCAGCGACAGGGTCGCCAGGCCATCATTGAGAGTATTCCGAAGATGGGTATCCTGGAGAGTGCCCAGCGCAACGCGGCCAAGGTACTCGTGCCGATGCTGAAGGAGCTGGGCTACGCGGAGGAGGATATCACCATCGCCTTCCGCAAACAATACGGACCAAAAGACATTGTCTCAATCCTTAAGATTGAAGATTGAAAAGTGAAGATCGTTACATATATTAAAATAGGTATAGCGCTGGTGGTGGTCGTGCTGCTCGTCGTGGGTTTCTTCTGGCTGAAGGGACTGACGAAGGGGGACCATATCACCATAGGGACGGACAACCGGATAGAGCTGACGCCCACACAGATACAAAGCATGAAGGCCATCGGCGAATGGGAGTTCCTCTCAGTGAGTGCCGAAGAGATGGTGGACACCGTGCGCAAGGGTATCTTCAGGGACGACGAGCTGGTGCGCATCTACTACGGCACGCTCAGACTGGGACTGAACATGCACCGTCTGCAGCAGGGATGGATCAAGGCTGAGGGTGACTCGGTGGCCATGACTCTGCCGAAGATCGGGCTGCTCGACAAGGATTTCATCGACGAGGCGCGCACGAAACCTTTCTTCGAAAGTGGCAAGTGGAAGCCTGAGGATCGCGACGCTCTCTACAGGAAGGCGTACACGCAGATGATGAACCATTGTCTGACGCAGGAGAACCTGCAGGCTGCTGAGCATAATGCTGAGGAGCAGTTGCGCAATATGATGAGATCAATGGGGTTCTCAAACGTGAGAATCACGTTTGAAAGGTAAAGGTCGCGATTAAGTGAGAGGAGAGCCAAGCTTGCTTGAGCTATCCCGAGCGTGAGCGAACTCGATGTAAAACATCAAAAGTGAAAAGGTAAAAAGATAAAATGGATGGATTGAATGACTTTCTGACTGAGTTGAGTGGACTGCTATGGGGATGGCCGATGATCATCCTGCTGCTGGGTACGCACGTGTTTCTGACTTTCAGGCTGAGATTTCCCCAGCGGCATATCTGGAAGGCCATCAAACTGTCGGTGAGCAAGGATCCAGACGCTACGGGCGACGTGTCGCAGTTCGGTTCGCTGGCCACAGCGCTGGCTGCCACCATCGGAACGGGTAACATCGTGGGCGTGGCAACGGCCATTGCCCTGGGTGGTCCTGGAGCTGTGCTGTGGTGCTGGCTGACGGGTGTCTTCGGTATCTCGACCAAATATGCGGAGGGTCTGCTGGCCATCAAATACCGCGAGAAGACGAAGGACGGCAAGATGCTCGGTGGTCCGATGTATGCACTTGAGAAGGGTCTCGGCTGGAAGTGGATGGCGATCCTCTTTGCCATCTTTACGGCACTTGCTGCCTTTGGCATCGGTAACACGGTTCAGGCGAACGCCATTGCCACGGTGACTCAGGAGAGTTACCAGATATCACCCTATCTGACGGGTGCCTTCGTCTGCATCATGACGGGTGCCGTCGTACTGGGTGGTGTGAAGAGCATTGCCCGTGTCTGTGGTATGCTCGTGCCTGTGATGGCTTTGTTCTACGTGCTGGGCTGTATCTATATCGTCATCGTCAACGGGCCGTATCTGTGGCCTGCCATCAAGCTGATCTGTCACGCTGCGTTCAGTCCTGAGGCAGCAGGAGGCGGATTCGTAGGTTCGACGGTGATGATGGCTGCCCGCTTTGGTATTGCCCGTGGTCTGTTCTCGAACGAGAGTGGTATGGGATCGGCTCCCATCGTGGCTGCTGCCGCCCAGACGAGGAACCCTGTGCGCCAGGCGCTCGTTTCGTCGAGTGGCACATTCTGGGACACGGTGGTCATCTGTGCACTGAC
>JAEETB010000391.1 GCA_016286575.1 Prevotella sp. | reverse complement strand
TGCCACTCATCTTACTCCACTGAGCTTCTGCACGAGGATTAGTGACACAGACCTTGATGACCGTACCAGAGCGTTCGTTGGCAAGCCAAACGGATCTCACATCATCCATCTCGCCCTCACCGCTTGCGGGCTTATCCACATTGACATACACGGCATACTGGAAATGAGCATTTTCCTGACGCACCGCTGTCTTCGGCATTTCACTGATGTCAAGCAAATCAACTTCCACGCTGTTCTTGCTTCCCGTAAAAGCATGCGTTGACGTTCCATCGGGGCCATCAAGGATAGCCTCCTTGTTAAGACCGTCCACGGGTTCTTCCTGCGGATAGTCTGTTGAATCACGTTCCATACCAGGACCATCGAGAATCTGGCCTCTGACATACTTACACCCCATAAATACAACTATAACAAGTATAACTACTATTACGATTATCATCTTTTTCATATCTTCCGTCAAATTACAATTATTCTTCTCAGAAGCCCAGGAACTCTTTAATGCGAGGGTCTCGCTCAAGATCGGCCTTGCCCACATAAAAAGAGCCGGGGGTAGCCAAATCGAGATACTTGTCAAGAAACTCTTCCCAACTCAGCTTGAAATAGGAGGCAGGAATAAAGACCGTCTTTGACCCTCCTGCCGAGCGGTTACCAGCCGTTACATAAACCGAATAGCCGCCCTTCTCATGCTTCTGAATCCGATAGCACTCCAGAAACCAGTCGCCGCTGCATCTGTTAGAGGCTTCCACATCGATGCGTTCCTTCACGGGATTGGCTTTTTCCAGTTCCCAGTCATGGTCACTGGCCAGCCGACGGATAAACTCTTCACAGTCCACATTGAGGATATCTGGACTGAGCTTGCCATCATACGTATTGTAATACCTGACATACTGATAGTCATCCCCCACTTTCTCAATACCGTAATAGATGTGTTCCGCTATCATGTCCCTTGTTGCCCAGGGAAAGTCAGCCTTCATCTGCTCGAATGCCTTGTCGATATAGGCATTCAAATCATAGCCGTATGGAAACTTCTCGCTCATAACATTTTGGTTTATAGTTTTATACCGCTGCAAAATTAGGTAAAATTTGCAAGAAAAACAAGAAGAATGTGAAATATTTGCCCAGACTTGTCAGACGAGCCATCTTCTCCTCGAAGGGCTCTGCATCCTCTTCCTCGTCAGCGATACCAACATAACGGCCAAGAGTGAGCACCCAGTCCTGTTTGCCAATCTCTTCAAGGACATGGTCTATCACTTGTCCAATCTCAGGGCTATGCGCCTTGCTGACTATGACATTCCAACGAGCATCCTGAGGCACCCAGAACACATGCTCTGCGGTGTATTCGTCGCGATCTTCCTCGAAGCCGTCACCTTCCTCTACAAGTTCATTGTAACGCTTCTCGAAACAGTCACTGATATATTTAAGAAATACGACTTTTGCCTTCTTTGCCATAAATTGTTTTTTCCATCATTATTCCAATATGCAAAGATACAAAAAAATCCCTCACATATTTAATGATGTGGGACTATAATTAAGAAGAATTATGAAATCGCATGGCGTTTTCCCGTTGTGCCGTTTTGCCGTTTCGTCATGTGGTTACGAACATGGGGAATCTTATTATAGTAATATAAAATATAGCAAAAATATTTGCATCGACAGAACGGTGAAGAAACGGGAAAACGGCAGATCTCGCGTAAGGGGTGTAATTCATTTCCGATGGGATTTTTGGGCAAGGATTCGAAAAAAAAATATAGATTGAAAGTAATATGGGGAAAAAGCAGTATCTTTGCACCTGGAACAAATAAGAGAATAACATGACATTACAAGAAGAAATAAATGTTTGATATGATAGATGCCACTGGGTCGGGCTACAAAAGCGACCCTCGCATGCGTAACGTGGAGGCTGAGATGATACGCAGTCATGAACTTTGCCTGAAGATATCCTCCAAGAAACCTACTGACCCTGATTACAAGAGTCTGTTGGAAGAACTGTTCCAGTGTGAGATAGATGATAGTGTCGCTATTGTCTCTCCGTTCTATTGTGATTGCGGCTGTAGGATGACTATTGGAAAGAATGTAACAATCAACAAAGGTGCTACCATACTCTCTCCTGGGCAGGTGGTGATAGAAGACAACGTTCTGATTGGTCCGGAGGTTAAGATTACAACAGTTAATCACGACCTGTACGACAGACACAACCTCTTTCATTTCGGAAAGGTGACGATAAAAGAGAATGCGTGGATAGGCATCGGTGTCGTTATCTGTCCTGGCGTCACCATCGGCAAGAATGCCGTCGTTGCGGCAGGTGCTGTTGTGACGAAGGATGTGCCAGACAATGTGGTGGTTGGTGGCATACCAGCCAAGGTGATTAAAAACATAAAGGTATAAACAGATTAATCGGAATTTAACGGGAGCTGCCATCGTCAACATATCCTCCTCTCGCGATCGCATGAGTCAGCCACAGACAGAGATCTGCATTGACGGTGGCATGACCCGCCAGATGATCTATCACGGCGATAACAGTTGGAAGTTGGAGGCTACGAATCACGATTAACAGAAACAATAAAATAGTCAAAAAATGAAAGTAATAATCCTCAATGGTAGTCCCAAGGCCAATGGCAATACGGCAACAGCCCTGCACGAGGTAGA
>JAEETB010000390.1 GCA_016286575.1 Prevotella sp. | reverse complement strand
TTCAGGCTTTTCTGATGTATATCATTGATATTCAGAAGAGATCAGACTGGACAACCTTCTTCCACGTTTTCGGTGTCAATGCTCTCGCACTCTATGTGTCGAGTGAGTTGCTGGCCATCCTTTTGGGCAATATCGGCGTGTCTGAGATGGTATACAATGGCATCCATGCTGTCATCGCTCCATTGAAGTGGGCCTCGTTGGCCTATGCCATCTATTTCGTACTGCTGAACTTTGCCATCGGCTACGTTCTTTATCGTAAAAAGATTTACATCAAACTCTAACTCCGATATGAAAAAGCTTCTAGACTCTATCATGCTGGTTGTGGGATTGTTGTTCCCCGCCACGCTGGCAGCCGAGTCACTGCCCTTGATCCAGAATGTGAATGCCTATGAGAGTATGTCGCTCAATGGCGAATGGAATTACATTATCGACGTGCAGGAAGAGGGCTACTACGACTATCGTATGAAGCCTACTCGCTGGGGGTTTTTCCAGAATGCCAAACCTCAGCGGCCTGAGGACCTCATCGAGTACGATTTCGATAAGTCGCCGACCATGCAGATCCCTGGCGATTGGAATACACAGGATGAGCGTTTGTTCTTCTATGAGGGAACTGTCTGGTTCAAGAAGAGTTTTCAGGCCGTGCCGATGAGCGACTGTCGCACCTTGCTTTACTTTGGGGCTGTCAACTATGACTGTCGCGTATGGGTAAATGGTAAGGAGGCCGGTCATCATGTTGGTGGTTTTACGCCCTTCAACTTCGATATCAGTGATCTGCTGCGAGAGGGCGAGAATGTTGTCATCGTGAAGGTTGATAACAAGCGCCATGCCGAGGATGTGCCTACGCAGATTTTCGATTGGTGGAACTATGGCGGTATTACCCGCGATGTGAAACTCGTTAAGGTGTCACCTGTGTATCTCGAGGATTATAACCTGCAACTGACAAGTCTCGAAGGCCGCCAGATTTCGTTCAGCGTCAAGTTGAACAAGCCCGAGGCTAATCACACAGTGACCCTCGCGATCCCCGAGTTGAAGATCAAGAAGACCCTCACCACTGCTGCTGATGGAACAGCAGCTGTCAGCATGAAGGCTAAGCCTCAGTTGTGGAGTCCGGAGACCCCCAAGCGCTACATGGTGGAAATCACGCTTGATAACAGCACCATCACTGATAGTATCGGTTTCCGTAAGATTGAAACGCGTGGTAAGCAAATTTTGCTGAATGGCCAGCCCATTTTCCTCAAGGGCATCAGCATCCATGAGGAGAAACCCAATGGTGGCGGACGTGCTAATTCTCCCGAGGATGCCAGAACATTGCTTTCCTGGGCCAAGGATCTGGGCTGCAACTTCGTGCGCCTGGCCCATTATCCTCATAATGAATACATGGTGCGTGAGGCTGAGCGTATGGGTATCCTTGTGTGGTCTGAGATTCCCTGTTACTGGACGATTGCCTGGACCAATCCGGCTACCCTCGACAATGCCCGTCAGCAGTTGACCGATATGATCCGTCGTGACCATAACCGTGCCAATGTCATCATCTGGAGTATTGCTAATGAGACACCACATTCTGCTGAGCGCGACGCCTTCCTCGGTACATTGGCCAAGCATGCCCGTTCGCTTGATGATACCCGTCTCATCTCGATGGCTATGGAGGTGACAGGAGCTTCCAACTACGTAAACCGCCTGAACGACAATATGAACGAGTATGTCGATGTCGTCAGCTTCAACCAGTATATTGGCTGGTATCGCGATGTGAACGATGCCCCCAAGATGACGTGGGAGATTCCCTATGACAAACCCGTCATTATCAGCGAGTTCGGCGGTGGCGCCCGTTATGGCTACTATGGTGCCAAGAACCAACGTTGGACGGAGGAGTTCCAGGAGAACCTCTATCGCGAAAACACAGCCATGCTCGACAAGATCGACGGTCTCTCGGGTACCACCCCTTGGATCCTGAAGGATTTCCGCTCTCCCCGTCGCGTACTCCCTGGTGTTCAGGATTATTACAACCGTAAAGGCCTCTTCAGCGACAAAGGTGAGCGCAAACTGGCCTTCTACGTCCTCCAGCAGTGGTACGCCTCTAAATGATCTCACAATGGGGACTGTCCCCGTTGTGAGAAATTAAACTTTGTTAAAAAATGAGAGCGTAGATATATCTAAAGATATATTTTTCGTAACTTTGCACCCCGAAAACTGAACGGAGCTTCCGTAGTTTTCGGGGTGAATTTGTTTCGAAACATTTTATTTGTATTATAAGTTATGAAAAAGAACAAGATTATGATGCTCGCTGCTGCAACGATGCTGTTGGCTTCGTGCGGTGGTGGCGGTGGTCGCCCGACTTTTGGCGACAACGAGTTCCCTGTGGTTACGGTGGGAACGTCGAGTACGACGATGCAAAGTACCTATCCTGCAACGATTAAGGGTGTTCAGGATGTGGAGATCCATCCGAAGGTACAGGGATTCATTACACAGATTAATGTGAAGGAAGGTCAGACCGTTGGTGCCGGACAGGTACTCTTCGTGTTGGATAATGTCACCTATCAGGCTCAGGTTCGTCAGGCTCAGGCATCTGTGAACACGGCTGAGGCTGCCTTGAATACCGCGAAGCTTAGTTTTGAGAACTCACAGAAACTGCATCAGAATGGTGTGATTGGTGATTTC
>JAEETB010000389.1 GCA_016286575.1 Prevotella sp. | reverse complement strand
GAGGGTTTGCGCATGAGCCGCAGCACACTGTCGCTGGTATGCTCGGGGGCTACCTTCAGACGGCCTGAGACGTGACGGGTGATAAGCTCGCGGGTGTACTCATCGGTCGAGCGGTTGGCAGCTTCGTCCTTGCTGCGATAGAGCAGGAGGTCGTAACGCACTCCGCTGCCTATGAAGCTGCGCTTGATGCCCGGTAGGGCGTCGACGGCGCGATAGATTTCGAGCAGCTTTGCGTGACTCGTGTCGAGGTTCGGGCAGATCTGCGGATGGATGCAACTGGGACGCCGGCATTTCTCGCAGGCATTCTGATTGCGTCCGTGCATGCCGTACATATTGGCAGAGGGCCCGCCGAGGTCGGAGAGGTAGCCCTTGAAGTCGGGCATCTCGATGACCTGCTTCACCTCTTTCAATATGCTCTCCTTCGATCGGCAGGAGATGAATTTGCCCTGATGAGCCGAGATGGTGCAGAAGGCACAGCCGCCGAAACAGCCGCGATGGATGTTGACGGAGTGCTTGATCATGTCGTAGGCGGGGATGCGCTTGCCCTTGTATTTCGGGTGGGGCTGGCGTGTATAGGGTAGATCGAATGAGGCGTCGATCTCGGCTGTGGTCATTGGCGGGTAGGGAGGATTGACGACCACGTAACGGTCATCAACACCCTGCAGCAGCCGCTGGGCATGCATCATGTTCGATTGTTCTTCGATATGACGGAAATTCTCGGCTTGGGCCTTTTTGTTGCGCAGACATTCCTCGTGGCTATGGAGCACGATATCGTCCTCGCGGATGCCATCAGGAATGTCGTTTCGCTGAGCCAGATAGACGGTCTGGGGAATGTCGCGTATCTGGTTGATAGGTGTACCTTCTGCCAGATGATTTGCGACTTCGACGATAGGCTTTTCGCCCATGCCGTAGATGAGGATATCGGCACCAGCATCAACGAGAATGCTGGGTCGAAGTTGCTCCTTCCAGTAGTCGAAGTGGGTGAGTCGCCGCAGCGAAGCCTCGATACCGCCGAGTACGACGGGCACATCGGGGAAGAGCTGCTTGAGGATCTGGGTATAGACGATTGTGGGGTACTCGGGCCGCAGGTCGTGACGCCCGTCAGGACTGTAGGCGTCCTCAGAACGCAGACGACGGTTGGCGGTGTACTTGTTGACCATCGAGTCCATACACCCTGGTGAGATGCCGAAGAAAAGGCGGGGTCGCCCAAGCTTCTTGAAATCGCGGAAGTCACCGTGCCAGTCGGGTTGTGGTACGATGGCCACACGGTAGCCTGCTGCCTCGAGTGTACGGCCTATGACTGCTGCTCCGAAGGAAGGGTGGTCGACGTAAGCATCGCCCGAGAAGAGGATGATGTCGAGTTCATCCCATCCTCGGAGTTCCAACTCCTTCTTCGTCGTCGGCAGAAAATCAGTTAGCCTATACTCTCGCACCTCTAAACTTTAAACTCAATTAAACGGCGTTCCCTGAATGGCGCGAGTCGTTGCTCCGAGATTGTCGTTGCCGCGATTCTTCCAGTTGATATAGAGCAGCACGAGCTGCTGTAGACCGAAGGCCTTCATGTTGGGATGATAGATGACATCGAGGCAGAGGTCGAGGAGACTCTTGTCCTTGCCTGCGTCGCCTGAGAGGAGCGAACGGATGTTCAGCTTAAGTTTGTCGAGAACCTGTTCGTCGACATAGCCGTTGCTGTCGATGAGATCGCGGAGCAGTTGATACTTCTCAATGGTCTGCAGATGTTCGTCTGCGATGTCGATACTTCTTGTACCAGATGAATTAGTTTGAATTTTCATAATGGTTATGTTATTAGTTATTAAAATGAAGGGATCAGAAATTTGAGGATGCCGCGCATCAGAGACGATCGCTTGCGCTCGGACTTGATGCACTCGAAGGGGAAGCCGATGGTCATCGCCTTGTAGTCGTTACCGTCGTAGGCCACACAGGCGCTATAGTCGTCGGCATAGAGCATAGCAGAGTAGGCTGGCTGCACGGGCTGGAGCACATCGGGGTGAGTGGCCGCATAGTGGGTCTCGTTGAGATGACGGTAGAAGCAGAATGTCGTACCCAGTCCGGAGATGGAGTCACGCAACAAGGAGTCGCAGTTCGTGCCGGTATAGTTGCACTTGAGCACGTTTTCGAGGAATCGGCGCTCGGAGGGCATCTGCATGTCGGCACCGATATAGGAGCCGCTGACGAGCAGTGAGCCGCCTGTAGCGGTAAAGTGCTGCAACAGGCTGCGCAACTTGTCAGGAAAGGCCTGAGAGCGGCGCAAGGCATAGCCATCATTGCGCTCCAGTCCGAGGATGAGGTCGAGCATCGTATAGTTTGATGGTTGTACCTCACCCGTCAAGAGTGCTTCAGACGAGCAGCTGGCGATGGCGATACGCTTGGCAGAGGCGATGGCCTCAGCGTGCGTGCGGATATAGTTGAAGTCGTTGCCCGCAATGAACTGTCCTTGAAGAGTGTCGTTGGTAAAACCGAGTCCAGAGGCACCACTGCGACCCATTGCCGACTTGTTGAAGTTGACCTGATGGCCTAACCATCCAGCCGTTCTTCCATAAGTAACCCCAGGATCGACCTCGAAGTCAAAGCCCTGTTCGGCAGCATTGTCGCGCACATGGGGAGAGGCCAGACGGTGGAAGCCGTTGACGATCAGGACTG
>JAEETB010000060.1 GCA_016286575.1 Prevotella sp. | reverse complement strand
TGTCAGAGGTGGCTTCCATCGACTTCAGCATCGCCTATCCCCTATTCATGCGTTGGTATATGGTGCTGCTCTATCTCGTCATCATCGCCTGCATCGTCTGGCTGCTGTTCCGCTACCGTCTGAAGCGGCTGGAGAAGGAGAAGATCAAACTGGAACAGATTGTCAAAGAACGTACCGCCGACCTCCGTAACGCTCAGGACGAGCTGATACGACAGGAAAAGATGGCTACGGTGGGTAAGCTGACCGAGGGCCTCATCGACCGCATCCAGAACCCGATGAACTATATCATCAACTTCTCTAAATTATCCAACGACCTGCTGAAAGACCTCAAGGAGAACTTCGGTGACAAGTCGGCGGTAAAGAGCGATGGACAGGTCATCATCAGTGAGGACGACTATGACGACACCCTCGACATTGTTGACATGCTGGAGGGCAACCTGCGCGATATGGACATGTATGGCCAGAACACCAGTCGCATGCTGAAGGCCATGGAGGAAGTGCTGAGAGACCGTACAGGAGGTTATGTCGACATGGACCTTCTGCCCGTGCTTCAGCAGAACGAAGAGCTGCTGGCCAAGCATTACGCCAACGAGAAGGAGCAGTATCATATCCTGACGACCTTTACCCTACCCGACAGCGCGATGCCCATGAACGGCAATCCCGCCATGCTCAGCAAGGCTGTCATGAGTATCCTGGACAATGCGGTCTATGCCGTCATTAAGAAAGCCCAACGGGTAAAGGATTATATTCCGGAAATCTCGCTCGCCGTCACGCTCGCCGAGGGGCACTATGTCCTGAAGATTCGCGACAACGGCATCGGTATCAACGAGAAGCAGCTCGACAAGGTCTTCAACCCCTTCTTCACCACCAAGACCACCAGCGAGGCTGCGGGCATAGGACTCTACCTGTGCCGCGAGATCATCCAGAACCACAGCGGCGACATCAGCGTAGCAAGCGTCAGGGACGAATACACAGAGTTTACCATAAAATTAAAAAGGTAAAAAAGTAAAAAGGTAATAAGGTAAAAGAAATGAAACAAAAGAAACGACAAGGAATCATCGGTATGGTAAAATGGTTTTTACTCTTTTACCTTTTTACCTTTTTACCTTTAAGCATCAGCGCCCAGGTCGACACGAAGCTGCGCGATATATACACCCAAGCCGAGAGCGATTACCAGATAGGCCGCATCGAACAGGCCCGCGATGCCCTGTTGCAGAATCTCAGCACCTTCCATGGTAATCTGCGCCAGAACGCGCTCCGTCTCGTCGCCCTCTGTTATCTGGCCCGCTTCGACATGGAGCAGACCGAGCAGTACGCCACGATGATGTTGCAGGAGAATCCCTACTACAGCCCGTCGTCGGGCGATCCCGAGACCTTTGCCGATATGGTGAACAGCATCAAGGCCGGCATGACCGCCACCATCACCACTGCTTCCAGTCAGGCCGAGAGTCTCGACGAGGTGCCTGTGCCCACCACGCTCATCACTGCCGAAATGATTATGAACAGTGGTGCCCGCAACCTGCAGGAGGTGCTGGCGGCCTATGTGCCCGGACTGAACATCATCGACTGTAACGACGACATCAACATCGCCATGCGCGGCATCTATAGCAGTACCCAGGAAAAGATACTCATCATGCTCAACGGGCACCGTCTGAACAGCTACGCCACCAACACCGCTGCCCCCGATTTCAGCATCTCGCTGGAGAACGTGAAGCAGATAGAGGTGCTGCGTGGACCAGCCTCATCGCTCTACGGCGACGTCGCCCTGACAGGTGTGGTGAACATCATCACCAAGCAAGGTGCCGATGTGGATGGTGTCCTGGCGAAGCTGGGAGTGGGCAATTACGGGCAGATCAAGGCCGATGCCGTCTTCGGCAAACGCTATTTCGACATCGACCTGCTCGTCTGGGGCAGCATCTACCGCAACAGCGGTGAACGGCGCTATGCACCCGACGACCGGAATGCGGAAACTTACTTCAGCATGCCTTATGACCATATCTGGATCAGGCGCATCGGCAACCGGCCCACCTACGACTTTGGCCTGCAACTGGGCTATAAGGGGCTGCAGTTCATGTACGACACCCATTTCTCACAGGTGGTTGCCCCCTTCACCATGAGCTCGCTCGCCCTGTCGTACGACCACGACCGATACCGCACCTACAACGGCCTGTTACCATGCTTCAGCACCAACTCCCATCATGCTGACCTGAGTTATCAATGGTCGATGTTCAATGGTCAATGGAAAGCCAGTGCCACCTACGACAAGTCCGACCTGACGCGCTACCAGGTCATCAGCGACGAGCCCATGACCGCACTGTACCTGTCACTCCCCTTCCCCCCATACATGATACAGACGTTCGACAGCTGCGGAGGACTCTCCCGTTACGTCAACGGTCAGGAGCAGAACTACGGTTTCCATCTGAAGGGCAACTACGCCTACACCTTGGGCGACAACCATCATGGCACGATCAGCTTCGGAGCCGAATATGGGCACTTCCAGCTCGATGACATCCGCTATCAGGTAGGCTATAACTTCGAAGAGTCATTCCCCGAGGAAGCTCGGATACGAGAGATCGGCAAAGGCAGCGAGAACCGGGCCGACGCCTGGCTCCAGTTGAAGCACCGGTGGAACTTTTCACTATTCTCCCGTCCCTTCTCACTCATCGCCAATGCAGGCTTGCGCTTCGACTATAAGAACCGCTACGACGACAGCAAGGTGCGCGAGCTGTCGCCACGAGCGGCCCTCATCCTGCAGCGCCCCCGATGGAGCGTCAGACTGAGCTATTCCAAGTCCTTTGTCGATGCACCCTACATCTACCGTCAGGCCAACGTCCTGGCAGTAGTCTTACGCGACCACGAGCCCATCACCCTCTCGCCAGAGCGAGCCCACTCCTTCCAGCTCTCCTTTGCCGGCAACAACTGGGTCAAGGGACTGAACTTCGAGGTCAACGGCTTCTACAACTATGCCAGCAACCTCATCATGACCAATATTATCGATTACAGTAACGTCGGCCAGAACAAGACCTGTGGTGTGGAGCTGATGGCCGGCTACAGACAGCCCAAGTTCACCGCCGACTGGAACTTCACCTGGACTCACACCATCAAATCAAACCTCATTAACATTGGAGAGCTTGAATCATTCCGCCCCTACTATAATAATGATATCAATGACAATAACAACACACCCGTCATCATGTCGAACCTGGTGCTTGGCTGGCAGGCTACGCCGAAGTTGAAACTTCATACCCATGTGCTCTTTGAAGGGCGTCAGACATCCTATAACCCTGACATTGAGCAATACGTCCTGGTCAACACCCACTACATCGAATGGGCCATTTACAAGCTCTCACCTGAAACGGCAGACAAGGCCGCCGCTGCCTGGGACGCCGCAGTCGATGCTGCCCAGAAGAGCATCACCCATCTGGAGATGCCCGCCCGTTGCATCCTGGACATCGGAGGCGAATATATGATCGGCCCTGTCACCCTCGGACTGAACATCCACAACCTGCTGGGCACCCGTTATAACCGCAGCGGCATGAACACCAATCTCATCCCGCAGCAAGGCCGCTGGTTCTTGGGCAGCATCGCTGTCCGTTTCTAAACAGACATTTCGTATATTACAAAATGTTCAATATTTCTCCGTTTATTTCCGATTTATACCTTTTAAGGACATTAATTACATCATGGAGCATATATTACGATAAATCGGACAGCGAATTTAGGATATTTATACCGAACTTTGCAGCCGAAATTGTAAAAAACGAACATCATGGAGATACAAGATCTCAAACCAAGGAGTGGATCTGACACCCTACGTCTGGGCGACAGCGACGAACTTGTGGTTATGGAGAACTTCGGTTCGCTGCCACAGGGTGAAATACGTCTTAACAGCCATGGACTCATCGTCATCTGTACTGAAGGCATGGCGCAGTTTGACTACGATGGGATGCAGATACAGCTGCGCAAGAACGACCTGTACCTATACATGGCACATAGCGTGGTGACCAATTTCATGTCATCACCGGATTTCAATTGCCGTCAGATTTGGTTCTCCCGCAGCGAATTATGGAACATCAATAAGTACGGTGAAGTAAGTTTGTCAGACCTGCCTTACCTCAAGCAACACCCAGTGATACATCTGGCAGATAACGACGTGAAGTTGCTTGATGAATACTTCCAGCTGTTATGCCGCCGAATGAGAGACCCAGATCCCGTGTTGTATGCCGATATCGTAAGATCACTCGTCAGTACGATGATGCTGGAAATGCTCTGCATGATGCGAAGGCAGAAGCCTGAGGATAAGGTAGCTACCAGCGTCCATCGTCAGCGGTTGGCAAACGAGTTTATGCGCTTAGTGGAACAAAGCGACGGCCGCATACGCCGAGTGGACGATTTCGCCAGCCGGTTGAACGTGACGCCTAAGTATCTCTCGACCCTGCTCAAGGAAACGATGAGTCGTCGGCCAAGTGAGATGATTCATTTCTATACGCTGAAGGCCATAGAGCGCCGTCTGCGCTATACCGACATGACAATGCAGGAGATAGCCAATGATCTGAATTTCGCCAATGCCTCGTTCTTCGGAAAATATTTCAAGGAGCATACAGGCATGACACCGCTAGATTATCGTAATAAATATCATAGACAATGAAAAAGATCTTATTCATGATCGTTGCTGTACTCATGGTTAGTACAGTGAATGCTCAGACCGACAGCGTCAGCCTGGCAGGTCAGGATACCTGCCCGCAGACCAGGAAGAAAGTCGGCGTCGTACTCAGTGGCGGCGGCGCAAAGGGTATGGCGCACATCGGTGTGCTGAAAGTGCTGGAGAAGGCGGGCATCCCCGTAGACATCGTGACCGGCACATCGATAGGCAGTATCGTCGGCGGACTCTATGCCATCGGCTATAACGCCCATTCGCTTGACTCGATGGTCAGGACACAGGATTGGACTTACGTTATTACTGACAAGGAAGACCTGCGCAGACAGAGTCTCCTCGACCGCAAGAAACTGAACACCTATTTATTTAATACAGGTGTGACCTTTGGTAAGCGTGACCGTGGTGCCGGAGGTCTCATCAGGGGCAAGAACCTGGCAGAGCTGTTCCAGAAACTCTTTGTAGGTTACACCGACTCGCTCGACTTTAACAAAGACCTGAAGATTCCTTTCGCCTGTGTGGCTACAAACATCATGGACAACAGCGAGGTGGTATTCCACAGCGGTCGCCTGCCGCAGGCCATACGTGCCTCCATGTCCATCCCTGCTGCCTTCTCGCCTGTGAGGATCGGCGACATGGTACTGGTCGATGGCGGTCTGAAGAATAATTATCCCGTTGACGTAGCCCGCGAGATGGGAGCCGAAGTCATTATCGGCGTCACGCTGAACGGCAAGCCCAAGACAGCTGAGGACATCACGGGCACCATGAAGATCGTTGGACAGATCATTGATGTGAACTGTGTGAACAAATACGCAGAAAACAAAGCCATTTCCGACCTGTGGATGAATGTGGATCCTCACGGCTTCTCTACCGCCAGCTTTACATCGGAGGCTATCGACTCACTGGTACGCTATGGTGAAGAAGAGGCTATGCGCCACTGGGACGAAATTATCGCCCTGAAGAAACTGATCGGCATCGACGACTCCTTCCGTCCTGTCATCTATTATCCACTGCGACCGGATGCCATGACTGAGCGCCAGCACATTACCGGTTTTACTTTCGAGAACATGACCCCGCAGGCAGAGCGGTTCCTGAGGAACAAATTCCATCTGAATCGGACTGACAGTATCGACGCCAAACTGGAGCAGGCACTCACGACGAGTATGCGTATGGATCTCTTCTACCAGACAGCCGAGTGCCAGCTGATACCCGAGGCAGGCGGCGTGCGCGTCGTTCTTTCGGCAGGTGAACGCAAGTCCGTACAGTTTCATGCTGGTGTGCGCTACGATACGGAAGAGAATGCCGCTATCCTGTTGGGACTCGACATTCCGCTGAAGACGGCTACCCCCATCGAGACCGACATCACGCTCCGACTGGGTAAACGTCTGATGGCCCGTGGTGAGATCACCGTCCACCCCAGATCCTTTACACGCCCGACATTCAGCTTCACGTTCCACAGAAACGATGTCGACGTATATACCTATGGCGATCTGGATTATAACATCCGGTACAACCAGACACAGGCAGAATTCCTGCCCATCAATTTCGACCTGCGCCATTTCAACCTGCAGATGGGATTGCGATGGGACTTTCTGCACTACCGCAACAAACTCGGGTCAGAGTCGGCTAAGGACGTCACACTCGAGAACCAGCATTTCTTCAGTTACCGGGCCCGTCTGACCCTGAACACCGAGGATAACTGGAACTTCCCCACACGTGGAGCCCGCTTTAATGCCGAATATGCTTATCTGACCAACAACTTCGCCCAGCTCGACGTTATTGATGCTGACGGCAACAAACAGGGTAAGACGGCGGGCATGAGCGATGTCAATGCCAACTGGCGCATGTCGTTCACCATCGGCAACCGGTTCACCATCCAGCCGATGATCTACGGCCGTCTGCTCTTCGGCGCGTTCGTTCCCGCCGTATTCGGCAACACCGTCGGCGGTGAGTGGTTCGGCCACTACGTCGAGCAGCAGATGCCGTTCGCCGGCATCGGCAATATGGAGTACGTGCGCCAACAGTTTGTGGCCGCCCAGCTTCAGGCCCAGGAGCGCATTGGCAAGAGCAGTTACGTGCTGCTGCGAGTGGCTGCCGGCCAACAGTCGGAAAAACTGAAGGAACTCTTCGACTATAGCACGATGACAGGTGCCCAGATAGCCTACTATTACAATTCGTTATTTGGTCCTATCGGTGCTACCTTAGGCTATAGCAACCACACGAAGAAGGGTTATTTCTTCATCAACCTCGGATATGAATTCTAATCATTTAAAAATATAGTATAACATGAATCAATCAAGAAAATTTGGGTGTCCCCGAAGGGGAAACGGCGTAAACAAAAGGTTTATCGCGATGCTCGGGTTACTCATGTTGTTGCCGCTGACTTCTATGGCCCAGCGGATGCTGACGCTCGACAGTTGCAGGGCGATGGCACTGAGGAACAACAAACAGATGGGCGTGGCGAAGATGAAGCAGGAGGTGAACGCCAACCTGCGGAAGTCGGCACGCACCCAGTATCTGCCTAAGGTGAACGCATTGGGCGGTTATCTATGGATGAACAAGGAAATTTCTATCCTCAATGATGACCAGAAAGCAGCCCTGAGCAATTTGGGTACGAACGCAACGTCGAAATTGCAGGACGCGCTGGCTCCGCTGGTGGCAACACTTCCTGCTGAGACACAGGCAAAGATGGCTGGCGACATGGGCTTGTTCGCTGGTGCGCTGAACCAGGCTGGGGCAGGCATCGTGGATGGCTTCCGCACTGACACGCGTAACATGATGGCCGGAGCGGTGACGGTGACGCAGCCCGTGTTCATGGGCGGTGCCATCGTGGCAGCCAACAAAATGGCGAACATTAACGAACAAATGGCCGCAAACTCCTTGGAGATGAAGAAGCAAGGTACCTTATATAATATCGACCAGGCCTACTGGCAGGTCGTGTCACTGCGGCATAAGCAGACCCTGGCTGAGAGTTATGTGGCCTTGGTACGTAAGTTGAAAGGCGACGTGCAGAAGATGATTGACCAAGGAGTGGCCACGAAGGGCGATGGACTGAGTGTCAGTGTGAGGGTCAATGAGGCCGAGATGGCACTGACACAGGTGACCGACGGGCTGGAGCTCTCGAAGATGCTGCTCTGCCAATTGTGCGGACTGCCTGAAGACGAAGAGATCATACTGGCTGACGAAGAGCGCACAGATTTGAATCAGGAAGGCGTACAAGATGTTGCTCCCTCAGATCCTTCCATCGCTTTTCAGAACAGACCGGAGTTGAAGGTGCTACAGAACACTGTTGATCTGTCGCGCCAGACGACAAACGTACTGAAGGCGGGCAATCTGCCACAGGTCATGTTGACTGGTGGATATGCTGTGACCAATCCGAATACGTTTAACGGCTTTGAGAAGAAGTTCGGTGGTGTTTGGAATGTCGGTGTCGTAGTGCGTGTTCCCATCTGGAACTGGGGCGACGTGATGTACAAGATACGTGCCTCGAAAGGGTCTACGGCTATGGCCAGACTTGAGCTGGACGATGCCCGCGAGCTGATCAGTCTACAGGTGCGTCAGAACAATTTCAAGGTAAAGGAAGCCCAGAAGAAACTTGCTATGGCACAGTCGAATGTCGCCAATGCAGATGAAAACCTGCGAATGGCTAACCTCGCATTTAAGGAGGGAACAGCATCGTTTACCACCGTCATGGAGGCACAGACCGCCTGGAATCAGGCACAGTCGCAGAAGATTGATGCCGAGATTGGTGTGAAAATGAGTCAGGTAGAACTTCAGAAGGCATTGGGAACACTGGAATAGTTGAGAGATTATAGTTTATAGTTTAAAGTTTATAGTTTAAAGAATAGAGTTATGGCAGACAAAGCAAAAGAACAGCATAATAATATCCTGCTGGCTGTCGCAGGTTTTTCAGCAGTAGTAGTAATCGTGGCACTCATCGGTTTCCTGGCCCTGGGTCGTGATCCCGAAGTGATACAGGGTCAAATGGAGGTAGAGGAGTATCGTGTGTCGGGCAAGGTGCCTGGCCGTATCCTTGAACTCCGCGTAAAGGAGGGCGATATCGTGAAGGCTGGTGATACATTGGCCATCATCGAGGCTCCCGAGGTAGAGGCTAAGATGGTGCAGGCTCAAAGTGCCGCCGATGCTGCCCAGGCCATGGAGCAGATGACTCAGAACGGTGCACGAAAGGAGATGATTCAGTCGGCTAAGCAACTGCTGGAGCAGGCAAAGGCTGGACTCGAGATCGCAGAGAAATCATACAACCGTATGAAGGTGCTCTTCGAAGAGGATGTTATCTCGGCCCAGAAGTTTGACGAGGCAGAGGCTATGTATAAGTCGGCACAAGCTCAGATGAAGGCTGCACAGAGCCAGTACGACATGGCCGTGAACGGTGCTCGCAACGAGGAGAAACGTGCTGCATCGGCTACCGCAGGTCAGGCTCGTGGTGCCGTACAGGAGGTGACCAGCTATATCCGCGAGACTGTTCAGATTGCCCAGATGGCTGGTGAGGTTACCGATGTCTATCCAAAGGTGGGCGAGCTTGTTGGCACAGGTACACCTATCATGAGCATCGCAGTGATGGACGACCAGTGGGCTACGTTCAATATCCGCGAGGACCAGCTGAAGGATATCAAGGTAGGCGCAGAACTGACCGTTCGCATTCCTGCTCTTGACAAGGAGACGACGATGAAAGTCACATCTATGAAGGACAAAGGTTCGTTTGCTGTATGGAAAGCCACAAAGGCCAGCGGCCAGTACGACCAGAAGACCTTCGAGGTAAAGGCTCGACCCACAGGAAAAATCGATGATGTGCGTCCTGGAATGTCCGTGATACTCAAGAAATAGTTTTTCAATGAAATATCTCACAAATATCGGTCATGTAGCCCTGCGCGAACTCGACATTCTCATACGGAAGAACCGCATCTACGGCTTCTGTATGATCGTGTTCCCGCTGCTGCTGGTGGTCTTCTTCACCACGATGCTCGATGACGGCGTGGCTCTAGACCTGCCCGTTGGGGTTGTAGACCAGGACAACAGCGCCACCTCGCGTGGTCTCATCCGCAATCTCGACGCCATGCAGAGCTCACGGGTCGTCTATCAGTTTGCTAACGTCACCGAGGCCCGCAACGCCATGCAGGAGGGTAAGGTATATGCTTACCTGCTTATCCCCGAAGGTACGTCGGCAAAGTTGCTCGCAGGTCGTCAGCCGAAGATTTCGTACTATTACACCATGACGTGTATGACGGCTGGTTCGATGGCCATGAAGGATATGAAGACCATCGGCACACTCGGCTCGGCTGCGGTCGGTCAGGCCACATTATCTGCCAAAGGTGCATCAAAGGAACAGATCAAGTCTGCGATGCAACCTGTATCGGTAGATGCTCACATGATAGCCAACCCCGAAGGCAGTTACAACTACTCGCTGACCACTGTCTTTGTGCCAGGCATCCTGATGCTCTTTATGGCGCTGCTCTCGGCTTACGCTCTTGGTATGGAGATGAAGTTTGACACGGGCAAGGAATGGCTCGCCCTCGCTGGCGGCAATATCGTCGTGGCCATTATCGGCAAGTATATTGTTCATGCACTGGTGTTCCTGCTCGTGATATTCCTCTATCAATGGTATATCTTCTACGTGCTCCACTTCCCTCATCTCGGTGGTGTGTGGAGTATTGTTCGCCTCACACTCATGCAGGTGTCTGCCGGTCTCGGCTTCGGTATCTTCGCCTTCGGTCTGATGCCGTCGTTGCGCATGTCGATGAGTATCTCGTCCTTGTGGTCGGTGCTCAGTATCTCGATGTGCGGTTCGGCCTTCCCCGTGGCAGGCATGGATGCACCGCTGCAGGCCATGTCGTGGCTCTTCCCTCTGCGTCATTACTGGATGATCTATCAGGCCACAGTGCTCAACGGGTTCCCCGTCATCGATGTCTGGTTCCATTTCGTGGCACTCGTGGCCTTCACGCTGCTGCCCTGGTTCGTGCTTAGTAAAGTAAAAAACGCAATGTTGAATTATGTCTACATTCCATAATATGCCTTTCCTTAACAGATTACGTGAGCACTTCACCGACGTGCTCTATATTTTCCGTCACGAACTGGTGAAGGTCGTCAAGGACGAGGGCGTGCTGATGTTCCTTGTTGTAGTGCCGCTGGGCTATCCCCTGCTCTACTCGTGGATATACAACAACGAGTCGTTGCATGAGACGCCGGTGGTGGTCGTCGACCAGTCGCACAGTGCTCTTTCGCGCCAGTTTATCAACGATTGCGACGCATCCCCCGACGTACACATCAAGTACTATGCCGAAGACCTCGACGAGGCACGTTCACTTGTCAGCCGACAGTTGGTACGTGGTATCTACCTGATTCCTTCCGACTTTGCCGAGTGCGTCAACCGTGGCGAACAGGCCCATGTGAGTGTCTATTGCGACATGTCGCTGATGCTTGCCTACAAGGCCGTCTATCAGACCGCCATGGTCGAGGCCGGACGCCTTAGTGCAGGCATGAACATCAAGAAAGCAGGTAATTACACCAAGCGTGAGGATGCCATCACTGCGCAGCCTCTGGCTGTCGACGATGTAGCGATGTTCAATCCGTCTGGAGGCTATGGCTCATGTGTGCTGCCTGCCGTGCTCATGCTTATTCTGCAGCAGGCACTGGCCCTCGGCATCGGTATGGCTGCGGGTACGGCCCGTGAGCGTCACCGCAATGGCCAGTTGATTCCCGACGACGACCCGCACTATCGTGGCGCCTATCGCATCGTCTGGGGCAAGGCGCTCTGTTACGGCATGATCGGCGCCGTCGCTGCTGCCTATCTCGCAATGGCCGTTCCCGCCATGTTCTCGTTCCCGCAGTTGGGCACCGGCTGGACGTTGTTCTGGATGCTCCTGCCATATACGATGGCCTGCGTCTTCTTCGGTCTGACGATTTCGTGTCTGGTGCGCTATCGTGAGAACGTCATGCTACTGATGGTCTTCGTATCAGTCCCCCTGTTGTTTATGACTGGTGTGTCGTGGCCGCAGTCCAGCATCCCCGGCTACTGGCAGGGCGTGTCGTGGCTGTTTCCCAGCACCTTTGGCGTGCGTGCCTTTATCCGTGTGAACAGTATGGGTGCCAGCGTCAGTCAGGTGCTGCCCGAGATTCGCATTCTCTGGATTCAGGCAGCCGTCTATCTCGGTATGGCCTGTCTCGTCTTCCGCCACCAATTCCGACTGATGAAGAAATATGCAAACAATTAAACAAATAATAACAATGAAAAGACTTAAATATCTTTCACTTCAGCTTCTTCTTCAACAACCTGAAGCAGAATATTGCCGACCGCATCAAGGCATATATGGAGAATCAATAAAAAGTCACTAACGACGTGAGAAAATTTGGCATAGCCATATTGATATTCGTTTCATCGGGAGCCTTTGCAGGGAACCCGATAAAACGGGCCGACAGCCTGCTGCTGAAAATGTATAATAAGGTGGACTACGACACCACCTACATCAGCCGGTCGCCTGGAAAGATCGGATTAAAGTTGTGGGGTAGTCTCTCCGGTTCCAGACTCAAGGCTCGTGGCGACAACCTCAATTCAACCTTGAGACCCGACATGAAAGGTTCTGTCAGTGTGGAGTTCGACTATTACGATCTGGCTATAGAGGTAGCAACAAACGTGACGGGGTTCAGTGGGAGCAAGCGCGACTTCTCCATCAACTGTAATTTCTATCCCAGGCGATTTGTCCTCGATGTCAGCTATCAGAAAACCTGGAGTGCATCCGGTTCAGTCACCTACAACGATCAGACGGTCGATGTGGAGGCCGACTGGCTGGTGACCAAGATGCTGAACATCGATGCCTATTATACGTTCAACTACCGCAAATTCTCCTACGACTCACCCTTCTACCAGTTCTATGTGCAGAAGAAGTCAGCGGGTTCGTGGCTGGCAGGCTTTTCGTATCAGGGCGGCAGTATCAATACCACAGACAAGGTTGCAGGCAACTTACCTGAATTGCGCCTCAAGGCCAATCACTTAGGTATCGGTGGCGGCTATGCCTATAATCTTGTGGCAGGCAAGAGATGGCTTTTACACCTCTCGGTCGTGCCCAATCTGATGGTATGGACTCACAACACCATCGAGAGAGATGGCGAGAAGATTTACACCAAAACCAAGTTCCCGACAGTGCTGATGAATGGCCGTGCCGGAGCCGTCTTCTTCATCAGTCAACGTCATTTTATCGGACTCTTTGGTGTCACCAGTTCCCTTTTCAAACGCAAAAGCGAGACGGAACTCATGGAAAGCGAATGGATGATCAGACTGTTTTACGGTATGAGAATATAGTTAAAAAAAATCATAAAGAAAGAATCGTTATGAAAAGAACCAACTTCAAACTAATGGTCGTTTGCTCGATGCTGACAATAACAGTAGCAGCATCGGGACAACATGGACATGGCATCGCCATCGATATTGGTAAGAACCATCCAGAAGATACGACCCATGTCACCAACTTCAGCATTGGTATAAACAATCACACCGACACGCTGAAAGGCGTGCAGATCAATGCGCTGTCAAACTATGCAAGGAGTGCAAACGGCGTCCAGCTGTCAGGCTTCTCCAACATTTCGTCATCACCGATGAAAGCGCTTCAGCTCAGTGCCATCACCAATATCTCGATGGGAGTCAAGGGTGGTCTGCAGTTGGCAGGCTTGCTTAACGTCTCGTCGGGCAAGATGAGCGGCATGCAGCTGGGTACTTATAACTATGCCGAAGAACTGAACGGCCTGCAGTTGGGTGTGTTCAATGTGGCTACATCCC
>JAEETB010000388.1 GCA_016286575.1 Prevotella sp. | reverse complement strand
TCCCCAGAACAGGATCTGATTGTTAAATATGGCATTCAACACGCCAGGACTTGTTGCTACACCATACGCCGTCACTCCAGTCAATACCAAAGCCAGCGACATCCACACATATACTTTCCGCATCAAGGCAGGAAAGGCTGCCGACATCGAGAGCTCTCGCTCACGAGTCATGCCGTCAAAATTTAATTCTCTATAATTCATACTCAAAACTATTTATTCGTGATTCAAAGTCTGAAATGCAAAAATGATGCCACAAAGGTAAGCAAATACTTTTAATAAAACATAAATAAAAGCTACAAATTGCTGAATAATTAGTATTTTTGAAACTTTTTCACTATATTTGTACCCAATAACGAACTATAAATAATGCACTAAACAAATATGAAGATTGGACTGTTTATTCCCTGTTATGTAGATGTGGTCTATCCAGAAGTGGGAGTTGCCACATACAAATTACTAAAACACCTTGGTCTTGACGTGGACTATCCTTTGAATCAGACCTGCTGCGGACAGCCGATGGCGAATGCCGGTTTTGAGAAACAGGCGATTCCCCTGGCAGAGAAATTCGAGGAGAAATTCAAGGGCTTTGACTATGTCGTTGCGCCCTCCGTCAGCTGTACGGCTTTTGTCAAGTTGAACTACCCGCGACTGTTGAATCACGAATGTGAGACGGCCAAGAAGGCGATGGATGTCGTGGAGTTTCTGCACGATGTGGTGAAGGTGCAACAGCGTTTGGGCACATTCCCCCACAAGGTGAGCCTTCACAATTCTTGTCACGGTGTGCGCGAACTGGGCCTTAGTTCACCGAGTGAAGAAAACATACCAAGGTTCAATAAGATCAAGGATCTGCTCGAACTGGTGGATGGTATCCAGGTAGTAGAGCCTGAGCGCCCAGATGAATGCTGTGGTTTCGGAGGAATGTTCTCTATAGAAGAAACCGCCATCAGTGCCCAGATGGGTAAGGATAAAGTTGAGCGCCATATCCAGACTGGTGCGGAATACGTGACCGGTCCTGATTGTTCTTGTCTGATGCACATGGCTGGTGTAGCCAAGAAGCAGGGACTGCAAATCGAGTTCAAGCATGTGGTAGAGATTCTGGCCGCAGGACTTTAGATAATTTAGAGTTAAGAATTAAGAGTTAAGAGTTATGAGTACAGGACATAGCATAGCAGCAAAAGAGTTCTTAAAGAACCAGACATACGCCAAATGGCATGATGCCACTTTCTGGTCAGTACGTACCAAACGTGACAAAATGGCATACGGCCTTGACGAGTGGGAACAGCTGAGAGAAAAAGCCTCACTGATCAAGCGACATACGATCACCCATCTTGACGAGTATCTCGACCAGTTCTCTACGAATGCAGAGAAGAATGGATGTATCGTCCATTGGGCCAAGGACGCAGCAGAGTTCAACGAGATTGTCTACGGCATCCTGAAGCAGCACAACGTGAAGAAGATGGTCAAGTCGAAGTCGATGCTGACAGAGGAGTGCGAGATGAACCCCTATCTGGAGGCTCACGGCATCGAGGTGGTTGAGACCGACCTTGGCGAGCGCATCATTCAGCTGAAGGGACAGAAACCCAGTCATATCGTGATGCCCGCCATCCACCTGAACCACGACGATGTAGGCGAACTGTTTGAGGAGAAGGGTATCTCCACGGAGAAAGGCAACCACGATCCCACCTATCTGACATATCGCGCCCGTCTGAGCCTGCGCAACGAGTTCTTGACAGCCGATGCCGGTATGACGGGTGGCAACTTCGGTATTGCTGCCACAGGCGACATCGTCGTATGTACCAATGAGGGAAATGCCGATATGTCAACCTCCTGCCCGAAACTACACATCGCAGCCATCGGTCTCGAGAAGATCATTCCCAACTACGACTGCCTGGCCGTCTTCCAGCGCATGCTCTGTCGTGCTGGCACAGGTCAGCCCACGACGACCTACACCTCCCATTTCCGCAAGGCTCGTCCGACGGCAGCCCCGATGCACATCATTCTCGTGGATAATGGCCGCTCTGAATGGATCGGTAATCCTGAGCATTGGGAGGCGTTGAAGTGCATCCGTTGCGGTTCGTGTATGAACTCTTGTCCCGTCTATCGTCGCAGCGGCGGTTACAGCTACAGCTACTTCATCCCTGGCCCCATCGGCATCAACCTCGGCATGTTGCGCGATCCTCAGAAACATTCAGGCAACGTGAGCGCCTGCACACTCTGCAACAGTTGTCAGACACTCTGCCCCGCAAAGGTGAACCTCGGCGACCAGATCTATCTGTGGCGCCAGCAGCTTGATGACTTTGGTACTGCCAATCCTGAGAAGAAGCTGATGTGCAAAGGCATGAGCACCCTCTATGGCAGCAGCAGCATCTACAACACGGCCACTGCTATGGCTCCACTGGCGAACCTGATTCCTGCACCTCTGATGAACCTGAAGCTGAACCCGTGGGCTGAAGGCCACAAGATGATGAGTTTCCCGAAGGAATCATTCCATTCAATGTGGAAAAAAGGCAAAGTGAAATAGGAGTGAAAAGTGAGGACTGAAAAGTGAAAAGTTAATAGTGAGAAGTTATGAGCAGTAAAGAAGATATCCTGTCAAAGTACAGAAAGAATATACAGCAGAAATACGACATGCCGTCGCTCGACGACATCAAGGCCATCACCTACCCCGACCC
>JAEETB010000387.1 GCA_016286575.1 Prevotella sp. | reverse complement strand
AGTCGATGCTGTCGCTATCCATGAAGTAATAGGCTGTGTAGTCGCTAGGTTTGAACACAGCACCCTCCCTCTCGAGCGTTTTCATCGTAATCATACCTGTGGTGTCGGTTCTCATCGCCACACGGATGCGGTTGTAGTTCACAATGTTCTCTGAAACGGCGTATTTGGGCTTATGATAGCGACGGCCATTGGCAAGGATGATGTCTGCATCGCCGCGCGAGAAGGTCTTCAGAGCTGTGCTCCAGTCCTTCATGACGAACTTGACGGGCAATCCCAACTCACGCATGACGGCTGTCATGACGTCGATATTCGACCCGGTGGGCTCGCCTTGGTCGTTGAGGAATTCATAAGGAGGTTTGTCCCAGTCGCAGACAACGATGACAGGGCGCTGTCGGTTGTATCTCTCCGAGAGTGCTTGTGCCAGTCCTGTAACCGTGGTAAGGGCCAAGAGGGCTATGCTGATGATGATCCTTCTGTATCTCATTGACCTATACGATTTTCTTGCGTTTAATACTGGAGGCTTGACAGGGGATGACGATGTAGACCGTAGTTCCCGATCCTTCCTCCGAACTGATATCCACGCGTCCGCCCATCTGGCTGACGAGTTCCTTGGTGATGGCCAGTCCCAATCCCTTGGTGTTGTTGGTGCCACTCGAACCTTTCTCTTTCAGGCGTGCCAGATCCTTTTTGGGTATGCCTTCGCCCGTATCATCGACGGTGATGATGAGTACTCGTCCGATATAGTCGTAGCGTGCGCGTACGGTGCCATTGAATGTATGCTGGGCTGCGTTGGCAGTCAACTGTGCGATAGCGTGTGCCAGGTTGTCGGCATCGATGTCTACAACCAGTTGCACATACGGGTTCTCCACCACGTATTTCGTATCGGGATTCTTGTACTTCATCCAACCTGCCATGCACAATGACTCAAAACGGTCGGCCAGGTTGCAGGGCTGTTTGTTGATCTCCACCATCTTGGCTTCGAGGCGCGAGAGGTAGAGGATGTTGTCGATAAGATGAATCAGGTAGTCGGCATTGTCGAGGATACCCTTGCGCAGCTCTTCCTCATTAGGGGCAGCTTTTGTGTCGCTGAGTTGGTTCACGTAGTCCATGACTGTGTTCAGGGGCGTGCGTATCTCCTGTACCATGTTCTTCACGAACTTGTTCTTCGTGTTCTCCACCTCCTGCACCTTTGCTGTCTTCTCTGCCAGCTGTTGCTCGATCTCACGCAGTTCGCTGAAGTCGCGCAGCAGTCCCAGATATTCTGTCACCTGTCCATCCTTGTCGTGCATAGGCATTAGGCAGAATTGCAGTTCCAGTCGTTTGCCGCCTTTGATGCGCAGGGTGGTGCGGATATTGATCTTGAATTTCTTGTCTGTGCGGTCGTCCATCTCGTTCAGCACACGCATGGCCAGTTTCTTCGACTGGTCGTCGACAAGCGTCATACAACGCGTCTGTGTCAGGGCATGCTGCACCTCGTTGACACTTTTGAGAATGGTCAGGGTGTGCGAGCCAGGCGAGTAGGTGACCAGTCGCAGGTCGCTTTCATGGAGCACGGTGTCGATGTCGGTGTCATATTCCTCGAGCACCTTCTTCACGGCTTTCAGGCGGGTCTCTTCTACGGCATATTGTTCGATACCAGTGACGCTGTCAGAGATGTCACGGCAGAAGACAAAGATACCCAGCAGCTCGTGGTCATCGTCGTAGACGGTCATCATCCGGAAGTCATTGTATAACTTGTCCTTGCGCTTCACACTTTTGACGCATCGCTCCTCGAAGGGAATCTTGCTCAGGTTGATGATCTGTGTGGCAAAGAAACCGTCGGTATCACGTAGATCTGTCAGCCCTGTATGGAAACAGTCGTTCAGGTGTACGTGTTCGTCGATGATCTCCTCGCAGTCGCATTGGTAGATCTCACAGGCCTTCGGATTGATATTACAGAGATAACCATCCTTGTCAAAGAGGATGATACCCACCACCGAGGTATAGAAGATCGACCAATAGCGCAGAGTACGTTCGTCGTCCTGGCGCTCCAGTCGTCGTTGCTCCGTCACGTCTTTCTTCGTACCGATTATAACGTCAGGCTTACCGTACTTGTCGCGGCTCAGGATCGAGAGCGCTATCACGAAGTCGTGCAGCTCGTGGTCGCCGCCTTCCACGTCTTTCGCCTTCAGTTCGAGCGTAATCTCCTCCTCTTCTTTCCCCTTCTGGTCCTTCTTCTGGTTGGCCAGACGGTCGAGGGCATTCTTCAGCCGTTGGAAGTCTTCCTCGCTGTAGCGCTGTGAGAACTCGTCCATGGTGTAGGTATAGGCTATCTGTCCGTTCTCGTTACGCCAGGCAAACGTGTTGGTCTTCACGTTGTAGGTCCAGATGCGCACCTGACTGGTCTGGAGGATCAGTGCCAGTCGTCGGTTCAGTTTGTTATTGGCGCGCATGATGCGTCCGTTCTGTAGTCGGTAACTTGTGAAGTATACCATGCCAATGATGAGCAGCAGCAGGGCGATGCCTGAGAGGTACCATATCCACTTGGGCGTGCTGGGCTTCTCGCGCTCTGGGTAGAACCACTTGTTTTGCAGCGGAGTCAGTTTGTCGGCCGTGTATAGCTTCGAATACAACTCGTCGAGCTTGTCGAGCAGTTGCTGGTTGTTCGACATGAACTTATATTCGCCGTGAGGCATGT
>JAEETB010000386.1 GCA_016286575.1 Prevotella sp. | reverse complement strand
AATTATCGCCAGTATCTTTATAGAAACAATGCTGATACAGAGATAAACAACAGGGAGGCTGATGCACAAATCAACTTCGGATTCCGGTTCTGATTTGAGCGAAATACCATGTTTGTGGTATGCAAATAACATGCAAATGGTATTGTGGGGTATTAAAAATTGCCGTACCTTTGCACCCAGAAACATGAAGATTAAATATTAAACATTAAACATTAAATATTAAACATTAAACATTAAATATTAAAGATTAAACATTAAATATTAAATATTAAATATTAAATAAGGATAAGACTTATGACAAAGATTGCAAAACAGCTGACTGAGCTCGTCGGCAACACTCCACTTCTTGAGCTCAACAAGTATTCACAGGCAAAGGGTCTTGAGACCCCGGTAATTGCCAAAGTAGAGTTTTTCAACCCCGGCGGTAGCGTCAAGGATCGTATTGCCCTCGCCATGATTGAGGATGCAGAGGCTAAGGGCATCCTGAAGCCCGGCGCCACCATCATCGAACCGACATCAGGAAATACGGGCGTAGGATTGGCACTGGTATCAGCCGTTAAGGGCTACCATCTTATCCTTACCATGCCCGAGACCATGAGCGTGGAGCGTCGTAACCTGGTGAAGGCCTACGGTGCTGAGGTTCGCCTCACCTCTGGTAAAGACGGTATGCCAGGTGCCATCCGCGCTGCCGAGGAGTTACGCGACTCTATCCCAGGCGCAGTCATCCTGCAGCAGTTCGAGAACGGTGCCAACCCCGCCAAGCACTATGCCACGACGGGTCCAGAGATCTGGCGCGACACCGATGGTCAGGTCGACATCTTCGTAGGCGGTGTGGGTACAGGTGGTACCATCTCTGGTACAGGTAAGTTCCTGAAGGAGCAGAACCCCAATGTGAAGATCATCGCCGTAGAGCCTAAGTCGAGTGCCGTTCTGAACGGTCAGCCCAGCGGTCCTCACAAGATTCAGGGTATCGGCGCAGGTTTCATCCCCAAGACCTATGATGCCAATGTGATCGACGAGGTGTTCGACGTAGAGAACGACGATGCCATTCGCACAGGTCGTGAGGTGGCCCAGAGCGAAGGCCTCTTGGTAGGTATCTCTGCCGGAGCTGCCCTCTACGCAGCCATCCAGGTGGCCAAGCGCCCTGAGAACAAGGGTAAGAAGATTGTGGCACTGCTGCCTGATACGGGCGAGCGCTATCTCTCTACCGTCCTCTACGCCTTCGAGGACTATCCGCTGTAAAAATGATGAATGACAGATAGACTCTGGAACAGGAACTACTGTAAGGTGATGGCTGCGAACTTCTCGCTGTTCTTTGCCTTCTACGTTCTGACCCCGTTGTTGCCACTCTACCTGAGTGAGCACTTCGGGGCCACTAAGGATGTTATTGGGTTGGTGCTTTCGGGCTATACCATCACAGCCCTGGTGCTGAGACCCTTCAGCGGCTATTTTGTCGACTCCTTCCCCCGTAAGACCGTACTGATGATCAGCTTCGGCCTGTTTGCCATCTTCTTCGCAGGCTATCTGGCGGCATCCACCCTGCTGCTGTTCCTGATTGTCAGGACGCTCCACGGCGGCCCCTTCGGAGCGCTGACCGTATCTAACTCGACGGTGGCCATCGACGTGCTGCCATCCAGCCGCAGGACGGAGGGCATCGGCTATTACGGACTGTCCAACAATCTCTCGATGGCCATCGCCCCGACGGTGGGCGTCTTCGTGTATAAATACACCCACAGCTTCGAACTGCTTTTCTGGATAGCGCTAATCGTAGCCGTCTGTGGTTGGATGGTGGATGCGACCGTGCAGCTGCCTGAGAAGGAAACCGTGAGGAACAAGCAGAAGCTGTCTTGGGACCGCTTCTTCCTCGTGCAAGGGTGGCTGATAGGCTTGAACATGGTCGCCTTCGGCTTCAGTTTTGGTGTGCTGAGCAACTACCTGGCCATCTACGGCAAGGAGGTGATGGGTATCACGGGTGGCACGGGCACCTATTTCATGCTCTGCTCCATCGGCCTGATCCTGTCGCGCCTGCAGGGAGGAAGAGCCCTGCGCAAGGGTCGCCTGACCCATAATGCCGGCTCAGGTATGGTCATCTCCCTCGTGGGCTACACCTTATTTATATTAATGCCAACCCTGGCTTCACTTTTCAATGGTGAATGTTCAATGTTCAATGTTCAATGGTCAATGTTCCTCGGCTATTACGGCTCAGCCCTGCTGATTGGTCTCGGCAACGGTCACATGTGGCCGGCATTCCAGAATATGACCATCAACGTAGCTACGAACAGCCAGAGAGGCACCGCCAATTCCACCATCCTGATCTCGTGGGATATCGGCATGGGATTGGGTATCCTGTTGGGAGGCGTTATCTCAGAGTTGCTGGGCTACAGCGCAGCCTTCTGGACCGTGGTCGTGGTCAATGCTTCAGGCGTCGCCTGCTTCTTCCTCGCCACAAAGGCCTTCTTCCTCCGCCGCAATCTAAACGCTTCTGTTAGATAATGACACCAAAAGGACACAAAGGGGTCTGTCCCCTTTGTGTCCATTTGGTAAAGATCCCCCTTTATTTCGATCCGTTGATGGTGTAGTCGAGGGCGGCGCCGATGGCGGTGCAGTACTGCGAGTACTTGGGGATGTGGAAACGGATGTTGTAGAGCTTCTCAAGGGCTGGGAAGACTTCCTTGCACTGG
>JAEETB010000385.1 GCA_016286575.1 Prevotella sp. | reverse complement strand
AAGTAAGGTCTAATAAATTATAAAAGGTGAAGCCGAATTCTTCTTTTCTCATCAGAAGATAGTATCTTTGCAGGCAGATTGGAATAAATACTCAAAGAACGATGAAACAGAAATACGCAGTGGTTATCCTGTTTGCCCTGATTGTTGCATCTGGGTTGACGAGTTTCAGTAGTTATCGTGCAACTGAGAGGAATGTTGCAGAAGATATGAAATCTGCCCTGAAAAAGACATTAGCTCAGCAAGAGAGCGATGTTATCAGCACAGATACTATCCGTGTGTTTAATAGCTACCTGACTTTGGAACAACTGAGAGGAAATGCTGTTTTGGCAGTGGCTACCAGGCCTGACGGATTGCGCTGTGAAGCAAAATGTTCTGCTGCGACGATTTTCTCTATGTCAGACCAACGGCCTGCCTCCATCTTGTGGACAATAGCTATGTTGTGGGGACTTTACTGTTTCTGGAGATATCGCAAAGAAGTGCCTCTCGTCGTATTCGGAGGATTGGCTTATTCTGAGAAAGAAAGGCGATTCTATAATACATTGGGCAAGCAGGTAAGGCTCACCCCTATGCAACAGCAACTGATGGAGATGTTTTTCCATAGTGACACCCATCTGCTGACAAAAACTGAGATTTGTGACACCCTTTGGCCAAAGAAAGACGATGCCAGCGACACACTTTATACACTGATTCGTCGCCTTAAGCCCATCATAGAAGAACATTCTGATCTTAAAATCGAATCAGATAGAGGTCGCGCTTACGAATTGATAATCAAATAGATATCCATTTGTCAGCGAATTGTCAGACAAATGTCAGGTAACATTTTTGGACGAAAAGAAATCTCTTCATACCTTTGCAGCAAAAATCGCAAACGTATGAAGAGATTCCTATTTCTATCAATGCTGATTTTCATAGCAGTCATGATATATGTGTCTGTTCATGAAAAAGAGGATCATACGCCCTTGCCTCAGAAGTTGGAGAAGGCTATGAAGCTCACGAGGATGAAGGAGTATCATGATGACGATTATGATTACGTGGTTCGCTATCCCGCTTTCTTCGAGCAGACAGCCGACTCCTTATTAGATAGAGGTTGTAGTCGTTTCAGCTTCTGGCAAGATAGTACAGAGATTGTGCAGACGACCTTTGTAGGGCCAAATGCTGATAGCCTGACTATTGAAAAGGCTATGGAGAAATATGCTACAGAGCTCCATGCTACCAAACAGCAGAAGGGCGAAGATTACTTCATCCTATCAGGGGCACTCCATTCGGATCATAGTGGTATCGGAGGTCGCCGTTTCTATGCCAAGTTTGTGAAGCATCGTAGACTCTGGTTTGTGCAGACACTGGCTTATCCAGAGGACTGCGAGCAAGCTGTACAAAAATTGATTTGTGAAATTAAAGACTGGAAGGTATGGAAAAATGTTAATTAGTTGTAATTTGAGTTTGGTTTTTGGAGTCATCAGTGTCTAATATGTGTAAGACGAAAAAGAATGGATAGAAGTTCATTTGAACATCAAGCCCGCTCGTGGCGAGAGAAGGCTCTGGAGGTGAGTCTGCACTACGGAGCGGGCAAGGACGAAGCAGAGGACATCGCTCAGGATGTGATGCTCCGCCTGTGGCAGATGCACGATGAACTGGAGCGTTACAGGTCTGTAGAGGCCATCGTTACTCTGATGGCGAAACACATGCTCAGAAACCATCAGCGACGAAAACCATCTGAAGCGTTGGACGAAGCCATGATAGTCAGTCTGAACACCAGTCCGCACGAAGAACTGGAAACAAAAGAGAACGAGGAATGGCTCTCAGCAAGACTCCAACAGTTGCCCACCACCCAGCGCACCTTATTATATATGAGGCAGGTGGAGCGACGAACTCACGAGGAGATAGCCTCACTGCTGGGCATCGAGATCACATCGGTCAGTACGCTATTGGCAAGGGCACGACGATCACTATTAGAAGAAATAAAACGGAGGAATCAGATATGATACGTTACACAAAGGCATATATCAAAGATCTGCTGGATAAATATATGGACGGCACTTCGACACTGGAAGAGGAAGATATCCTTACCAACTATTTCCGTACTCAGAATGTGCCTCATGAATGGGAGGATTATCGCCAGCTCTTCCAAGAGATCGAGGCTATGAAGCCTCAGCCCAAAACCAGCAAGCGATGGATTGGTTGGAGCGTGGCGGCTGCTATTGTAGCTGGTATAGTTTACATAGCAATCCCTTCTTTCCATCGAGAGGATCCCAAACCACTGATCGCTGAAACTGACACAACAGTGATCCAGCAGACGGAGAAGGTTTCCACAGAGGTGAATCCAGATATCAAGCCTCAGCAGTTAGACCAAGTCCAGCCTGTTCAGACTAAGAAAAGGCGTATCCGCAAGGCAGAACCCACGATTCATGACATCGACAAAGCTTATGCTGTCATGGCAAAGGCAGAGCAGGAACAACAGGAGGTGGAGCAGATGATGGCACAATGCCAGCAGGAAATCATCGAGGCTCAGTTGGCTGCTTATGGCTTCATTCCCGTTAAACAAGAAGATGGTACCATCATATATATTAACGAACAAATAAATGACATTGCATATGAAGAGTAAAAAATTGATCCTATCAGCCATTTTGATGGCAGTGTCCTCAACAGTGATGGCACAAGAGAATATTCAGAAGGCTTTCGATGCCCTCAA
>JAEETB010000384.1 GCA_016286575.1 Prevotella sp. | reverse complement strand
TTTTGCCTTCACCGTTTTCTGCTTTTAGCGTCACGTCAATGGTTTTGCCTTGCGTCAGTCGGTTCATGTCCTTCCACGAAAGGTTCCAAAACTCGCACTCTGAGATGCCGAACTTCTCAAACTGCGGTTGAAGATTGTTTGTGACCAAGTGAGATTTGCTCATTAAATTTTATTTATATGAAAAAACTCCCAAATTTGCGTGCAAAGATAGCAGAAAAATTTCAGGTTACTGTAATAAACCTCGTAATATTATCATTTCTTAACAATTCGAGTATCAGGATTATTGGAATGCTCATGGGCATAAGGAAGCAGCATTCTACAATAATCTAACAGTAAAGTTGGATAATTATTGCCAACTATTGCAGAAGATTTATTAGAAAGACTACAAATGAAAAGAGTGTTTATAACTGGCCAAATCAATGCATCTTTGCCGCCATTTGGCCAAATATAGACATATCGTCAGCGACCCGAATGGGAGGGTGCCTAAAAGTTCAATTTATCATAACATGGATTATGCGCAATTTCTAAGACGTCGATTTTCGGCTTTACAACTTCTACCGAGAATATGAATTATGATAAATAGAGTGTAAGAAGAACACCTAAAAGAATAGCGTTTATTCCGCTAAACATCGTCACAATTATGGTGCTGTAGCGAAATAAACGCATTCATGTTACTCTGGCTCAGACTTACAGAAGTCTATAGTGTTGTTGATGATTTCCTCGCACTTTTGACTGTATTCTCCAGAAATCTTGCGGAGTTCCTCCAATGCGAATCGACGGCGATTGTCGAGAACTATATCCCGAACTTTGTCATTAGAGAATCGATGACGTTCATCATTCAGGCTATAGTCATCGCCAGGTTGGAGCAGATAATTAATATTGATCCTGTCACGGAAATAACAGAGCACATCAAGTAATACCGATGCATAGACCATACCGCCATTCTCGAATTTAGACAGAATCGCCTGGTTCATATCTAAATCTTGTGCCAACTGTTTCTGCGTGATTCCCAACTCCTGCCGAATGAGCTTCAGCCGGGGACCTATTTCTGCTATTGTTACTTTACCATCCTTCATATCTTCTTTATATTAGGATAGCCCGTTGCACCATTCACAGGCTGGTTCTTAGTTAAAAAGCGTGGTGCCAATTCACGACGAGCAGTCTGGGAAACTGGCGGTAACCCTTGCAGGCCCGGAAGGAATGGCGCCACGCGTTGTTATATGTTTCCTGTAGGGATACAATACAACCGTGTGCACATCCACTTCGTCTCCTGCGTTCTAAATTTTTTGCCAGTTTTTAGACTGAGACGCGAATGCGCTTTTGCTCATGCAATTATTCGCTTTAAACGAAATTATGCCATATTGCGAGTGCAAATATACAACAATTATTTCATTTAAACGAAAATTTTTGTTGTTTTTTTATGGTTATCTGTGCAAATCCATTTGTTGCACACAGGTTAATCCACAAAAACGAGCTAATTATGTTGATTGCACCTCCTTAATCATTGTCACAAGTTGGCGCTCCAGCTCTTGCATGAAGGCCTGCAGCGAATAGCTTCCTCGTTCTATTTGGCGCAGTTTGTGTTCCCACTGGCCAGTGAGTTCAGGACTCTTCAGCAGAGTTGAATGAATCTGTGCTACCAGATTACGACCTGCTGGATTAGAAATAAGGTTGCGATGATCACGACGAACATAGTCACGTTTCACCAGTGTCTCAATGATGGAGGCGCGACTTGATGGACGGCCAATGCCGTTTTCCTTCATGACCTCCTTCAATGTTTCGTCATCGACGAACTTTCCTGCGGTTTCCATTGCCTGAAGAAGTGAGGCCTCAGTATAATGCTTGGGTGCAGTGGTCATCTTCTTTTCGATGGAAGGAATGTGCTGACCAGACTCGCCAATCCTGAATGACGGGAGGGTTACCTTCTCATTGCTCTGACTGTCATCGTCTATAAGCTCCTTACCATAAACGGCACGCCAACCTTCGGAGAGGATGGTACGACCTGTGACCTTGAACGTAAGAGAACCAGCATTGGCCAAGACAGTTGTATTGGCATATTCGCAAGCCGGATAGAACGCCGCACAAAAGCGACGGACTACTAAGTCATAGATTTTATGCTCAAAGTCATTGAGGGTGCCAAGGTTTCGAGTGTCACCAGTCGGGATGATAGCATGATGATCTGTCACCTTACTGTTGTCGAACACTCGCTTGCTCTTCGGCAATTGGCGACCTACTAAAGGTCGTGCTCCAGCACAAACATCCGTCAGATTGGCGATAATGCCAGGACACTTGGGATAGATATCATCCGTCAGGAAACGGGTATCGACACGTGGATAGCTGGTCAGTTTCTTCTCATACAGGCTCTGCAGATTCTTCAATGTCGTATCGGCAGAGAATCCGAACTTCTTGTTGCAATCGACCTGAAGCGCAGTTAAGTCATAGAGCTGTGGCGGTTGTTCACTGCTGCGTTTCTCCAGCACATCTTTTATAATTAAAGGACTGCGACGGGCAACGGCCAAGGCTTCTTCAGCAGCTTGCTGAGTCTGGAACGAACTGTTGGTAAACACCGTATCGCGGTATTTCGTAGTCAACGTCCAGTAAGGTTTTGGCACGAAATGCTCAATCTCATTGTCACGAGCAACAATCATCGCCAATGTCGGAGTCTGCACACGCCCAACACTAAGCAGCTGTTTGTACTGAC
>JAEETB010000383.1 GCA_016286575.1 Prevotella sp. | reverse complement strand
TACTACAATTTCGCCGGGCGGGCTGTTGAGACAGTGCCCAAATCATTACGCCATTCGTGCGGGTCAGAACTTACCTGACAAGGAATTTCGCTACCTTAGGACCGTTATAGTTACGGCCGCCGTTTACTGGGGCTTCAATTCAAACCTTCGCTTGCGCTAAGCTCTCCTCTTAACCTTCCAGCACCGGGCAGGCGTCAGCCCCTATACGTCATCTTTCGATTTAGCAGAGACCTGTGTTTTTGGTAAACAGTTGCTTGGGCCTATTCTCTGCGGCCGACCGTGGTCGGCTCCCCTTTTCCCGAAGTTACGGGGTCAATTTGCCGAGTTCCTTAACAACCCTTCTCCCGTTGGCCTTAGGATTCTCTCCTCATCTACCTGTGTCGGTTTGCGGTACGGGCTCCTCAGATATACCTCACAGCTTTTCTCGCCACTGAGCATCTCCGACTTCCCTACTGATGTTCGGTCCCTTTCGCCGCGGTCAACCAACGCCGCGGTTCGGATATCTCAATGTGTCCCTGTGCTTAAATCCTTCGGAGGTCACGGAATTTCAACCGTGTGTGCATCGACTACGCCTTCCGGCCTCGCCTTAGCTCCCGACTTACCTTGGGCGGACGAACCTTCCCCAAGAAACCTTAGATTTTCGGCCATTATGATTCCCACATAATTCTCGCTACTCATTCCGGCATTCTCACTCGAATTCAGTCCACACGTGCTCTCGCTCGTACTTCACCCCAAATTCGACGCTCCCCTACCAAGTCCTAAGACTTCCCAAGCTTCGGTTACATGCTTAGCCCCGTTATATTTTCCGCGCAGAGTCACTCGACCAGTGAGCTATTACGCACTCTTTTAATGTGTGGCTGCCTCTAAGCCAACATCCTGGTTGTTTTTGCAACTTCACATCGTTTTCCACTTAGCATGTATTTGGGACCTTAGCTGTGGGTCTGGGCTGTTTCCCTCTCGACAATGAAACTTATCTCACACTGTCTGACTGCTGATCATCGATTCTCCGGTATTCGAAGTTTGATAGAGTTCAGTAAGCTCATCGCCCCCTAGCTCATTCAGTGCTCTACCCCCGGTAATCTAAATCAACGCTAGCCCTAAAGCTATTTCGGGGAGAACCAGCTATCTCCGAGTTCGATTGGAATTTCTCCGCTATCCACAAGTCATCCCCGGTCATTGCAACGAACGTGGGTTCGGCCCTCCAGTGAGTTTTACCTCACCTTCAGCCTGCTCATGGATAGGTCACCCGGTTTCAGGTCTATGGCCACTGACTCGTCGCGCTCTTAACACTCGGTTTCCCTTCGGCTCCGTGACTCCAATCACTTAACCTCGCCAGTGACTATAACTCGCCGGACCATTCTACAAAAGGTACGCCATCACACTTTAACGTGCTCTGACTGCTTGTAAGCACAAGGTTTCAGGTACTCTTTCACTCCCCTCCCGGGGTGCTTTTCACCTTTCCCTCACGGTACTGCTCCTCTATCGGTCATCAGGTAGTATTTAGGCTTGGAGGGTGGTCCCCCCGTCTTCCCACCGGGTTTCACGTGTCCGGCGGTACTCTGGATACCCGCTGCCAGTCTTCTCTTTCACATACGCGGCTCTCACGCTCTGTGGCCGGCTTTCCCACGCCGTTCTGTTAGATACCTCTGGTCATGATGCAGGTCCGAACCCCGAGGATCCGAAGACCCTCGGTTTGGCCTCTTCCGCGTTCGCTCGCCACTACTGGCGGAATCTCGGTTGATGTCTTTTCCTGCCCCTACTTAGATGTTTCAGTTCAGGGCGTTCCCCTCGTACGGCTATTTGATTCACCGCACGATACCTGAGTACTGCTCAGGTGTGTTGCCACATTCGGAGATCTCCGGATCAACGCTCATTTGCAGCTCCCCGAAGCTTTTCGCAGCTTGTCACGTCCTTCATCGGCTCCTGATGCCAAGGCATTCCCCTTGCGCTCTTTTTAGCTTGACCTATTTAAGAGTGATCTCTTAACTAGTTCTCAGAATTATGCAGGCTCAACAGAAGTTTACACAAAATTGTATTTACCCAATTCTACTTAGAAAATTAAAGTTCCACATTTTTTGCTTTTTCAAGCTGCGGCCTCTTTCAAGACCGCGCCCTCTGTTGCCTTGCTTTTTCATCTTCTTCTCTGTTCAGTTTTCAAGGTGCAAGTCGAGGGATGTACCCTCAAAATTGAACAATGCAAGAACGGCCTTTCGGCCTGACCGCGAAAAGGTCTGACCTGGGAGGTTACGCGAAGCTTGCGGCTTCGCGAGGTCTCCTTAGAAAGGAGGTGATCCAGCCGCTCGTTCTCGAACGGCTACCTTGTTACGACTTCACCCCAATTACCAAACCCACCTTCGGCCGCGTCCCCCTTGCGGTTAGACTACGGACTTCGGGTGTTCCCGGCTCTCATGGTGTGACGGGCGGTGTGTACAAGGCCCGGGAACGTATTCACCGCGGCATGCTGATCCGCGATTACTAGCAATTCCGACTTCATACAGGCGAGTTGCAGCCTGCAATCCGAACTGAGACGTCTTTTGGGGATTTGCTCTGCCTCGCGGCTTTGCTTCCCTTTGTTAAACGCCATTGTATTACGTGTGTAGCCCAGGACATAAGGGGCATGATGATTTGACGTCGTCCCCACCTTCCTCCGTTTTGTCAACGGCAGTCTCGCTAGAGTGCTCTTGCGTAGCAACTAACAATAGGGG
>JAEETB010000059.1 GCA_016286575.1 Prevotella sp. | reverse complement strand
CCGAATTCAAAGCCGCAGACATAGGCAAGTATCTGACTGGATTTGAGGTGCTGAATCCCGATTTGGTGATTTGTCATTTAGATTCCAAGGCTTCGATGCAGATTGATCTTACAATCAACAAAGGTCGCGGATATGTTCCCGCTGATGAGAATCGCGAGTTCTGCACCGATGTGAATGTAATAGCAATCGATTCTATTTACACTCCGATTCGTAACGTGAAGTACGCTGTAGAGCCCTATCGTGTTGAGCAGAAGACCGACTACGACAAGCTCGTGCTTGAGGTTACGACGGACGGTTCCATCCACCCGAAGGATGCCCTGAAGGAGGCCGCAAAGATCCTGATCTATCACTTTATGCTGTTCTCTGATGAGAAGATCACACTCGAGAATACCGAGTCGGAGAACAACCAGGAGTTTGATGAGGAGATCCTGCACATGCGCCAGTTGCTTAAGACACGTTTGGTAGACATGAACCTCTCAGTTCGTGCCCTCAACTGTCTGAAGGCTGCCGACGTGGAGACACTCGGTGATCTGGTACAGTACAACAAGACCGACCTTCTTAAGTTCCGCAACTTCGGTAAGAAATCGCTCACCGAGCTTGATGATTTGCTCGAGAGTCTGAATCTGTCGTTTGGAACCGATATTTCAAAGTATAAACTGGACAAGGAGTAACTGTAGGCGAAGCCTATAAGACTCAACGCCCAATAAAAAAAGAAAACAATGAGACATAATAAGAAATTCAACCATCTCGGTCGTACTGCATCTCATCGCGCTTCCATGCTCGCAAACATGGCTATCTCGCTGATTATGCACAAAAGAATCACTACGACCGTCGCAAAGGCTAAGGCCCTGAAGAAGTATGTGGAGCCCCTGATCACTAAGGCTAAGGAGGACTCTACGAACTCACGTCGTGTAGTATTCAGCTACCTGCAGAACAAAGAAGCCATCAAAGAACTCTTTGGTGAGGTTTCACAGAAGGTAGGTGATCGTCCCGGTGGATATACTCGTATCATCAAGCTCGGTACCCGTCAGGGTGACGCTGCTCAGGTATGCTTCATCGAACTGGTAGACTTCGATCCCGAAATGGCAAAGGATACCAAGAAGAAGAGTACCCGTCGTTCACGTAAGTCAGCTTCTAAGGCTGAAGCAGTTGCTCCTGCAGCTGAGGAGGCAAAGGCAGAGGCTCCTGCAGAGGAGGCACCCGCCGCTGAGGCTCCTGCAGAAGAGGCAAAGGCTGAATAAGCAAACATTTATTCTCTATATGAAGAGTCTGCATCTATTCCGATGCGGACTCTTTTTTTGTGTTGTTATCCCGGGTATGTATTAAGAATAGGGTTTCCCCTACATCGTTTTGGGGAAATTCCTTTCAATTGTTTCATGGAGAATATGTATCTTTGCACCGTGAATATTAAAATGTGACGGTTATGAAGAAGACTTTGGTATTATCTGTAAGTGCGCTTTTGCTGCTGAGCAGTTGTGGAAGTTACGCGGGTATGGGTGCCTATACCGGTGGTAGCTTCGGATCAATCATCGGTTCTGCGATCGGTGGTATTGCAGGCGGTCATCGTGGCAGTGACATTGGGACGCTGATAGGTATGGCTGGTGGAGCTGCGGTGGGTGCTGCTGTAGGTGCGGCGGCTGATAATGCTGAACGCCAGCGTTACGAAGAGTATCGGGCCCAACGTGAGCAGCGGGTTACCGACCGCACTCAGTATAATCGTGGCTACCAGAACGACAGTGGTTTTGACGCTACGAATAGTGGTGATGACCGACTCTATGGCTTTGGTGAGGATTTCAGTAGCAAGGTGGTTGAATCTACCCCTTCGTCATCATCTTGCTTGGAAATACGTAATCCTAAGATCATTGATACCACCCGTGATGGAGTGCTGACCCGTGGTGAAGAGGCCCGAATGGTGTTTGAGATCTTCAACACTTCAGACAAGCCTGTCTATCGTGTGATGCCATCAGTGGCTGAGATAACCGGTAACAAGCATATCCGCGTCTCTGAGAATGTACTTGTAGAGAGTATCATGCCAGGTCGTGGTATCCGTTATACGGCTGTCATCAAGGCTGATGACCACTTGAGGGATGGTGATGCTGTGTTCCGGATTGGGGTTTTCCAAGGTAATAAGGAGATTATCTCGCAGTCCCGGGAGTTCCCCATGAGGACAAGCAAACGCTAAAAAAGAACGGTTCTGAGTTGCTACTCAGAGCCGTTTCCTTTTTGTTTCATCTGGTCGCGCAAGATTTGCCAGATGGGTTTTTCCATAGGACCGTCATTCGTCCCCAGATCCAGTTCGGGCAAATCGATGTCATCTTCAGGTTTGAAGGGGATGGGGGTGAATTTAATACGCTCCACGATGACCGGGGCAATGCCTTGTGCCAGGATGCCCAGTTCCTTTGCTGCGCGCACAGACAGGTCGACCACTCTGCCTTTGACATAAGGGCCGCGGTCGGTCACTGTTACGATGACGCTGAGACCATTGGCGGGGTTAGTTACTCTGAGCAAAGTGCCGAAGGGGTATGTCTTGTGGGCACAAGTCAGGGCATCGTGGTGTAATACACCGCCATCGGCTGTCTTACGTCCAGTCCAGCTCTTTGAATAATACGAAGCTTTACCCCTCTCAGTCTGTGCGAGAGCGGTAAAGCTGAATGTGATCGCAAAAAGTACTATATATATTTTTTTTATCATACAATGCCGGAGGCATCATAGTGAAGACCTTGGCTTACGCCGAGCTCTTTGATGCCTTTGACATCATTTTAAGAGCCTTGGCTTACGCCGAGCTCTACACAATGCCTTGCGCCATCATGGCATTTGCGACCTTCATGAAGCCAGCGACGTTGGCACCCTTCACGTAGTTGATGTAGTCGGCTTCCTTACCGTACTTCACACACTGTCCGTGAATGTTCGACATGATCTGGTGCAGACGGGCGTCGACCTCTTCTGGCGACCATGAGAGTCGCATGGAGTTCTGTGTCATTTCCAGACCTGATGTTGCCACACCGCCAGCGTTGACGGCCTTGCCAGGGGCGAAGAGCTGTTTGGCAGCAATGAACTTGTTCACAGCCTCTGCCGTACAACCCATATTTGAAACCTCAGCTACGCAGAGAGGCTTGTTGGCGAGGATGGCATCTGCATCGGCACCGTTTAGCTCGTTCTGTGTTGCACAAGGCAGATAGATGTCGGCCTTCTGCTCCCATGGTTTCTTGCCAGGGAAGAAGGTTGCTCCATCGAACTCCTCTTCATAAGGCTGGCATACGTCGTTGCCGCTTGCACGGAGTTCGAGCATATATTCTATCTTTTCTGCGTCGAGACCTGCTGGATCGTAGATATAACCGTCAGGTCCGCTGATGGTAATCACCTTGGCACCGAGCTCCGTTGCCTTTTTGGCAGCACCCCATGCCACATTACCGAAACCGCTGAGGGCAATGGTCTTGCCCTTGATGTCAAGACCATGCTCCTCAAGCATCTGATGGACGAAATAGAGCGCACCGTAGCCTGTAGCCTCCGGGCGGAGGATAGAGCCTCCCCATTCCATACCCTTGCCAGTGAGCACGCCTTGGAACTGATGGGTCAGTTTCTTGTATTGTCCGAAGAGGTAGCCGATTTCACGGGCACCGACTCCGATGTCACCAGCAGGAACATCCTCATCAGGACCGATATGACGGTAAAGCTCAGTCATGAATGCCTGACAGAACTTCATGACCTCATTGTCACTCTTTCCACGGATCGAGAAGTCAGAACCTCCCTTACCACCACCCATAGGCAGGGTGGTCAGTGCGTTCTTGAAGGTTTGCTCGAATCCGAGGAACTTCAGGATAGAAAGGTTCACTGATGAGTGGAAACGCAATCCACCCTTATATGGACCGATGGCACTATTGAATTGTACTCGGTAGCCGAGGTTTACTTGGACTTCTCCCTTGTCGTCGATCCAGGGAACACGGAACGTCACGATACGCTCTGGCTCTACGATACGTTCGATAATCTTTGCTTTCTCGAATTCGGGATGCTGGTTATACACATCCTTAATGGATTCAAGTACTTCCCTTACAGCCTGTAAGTACTCTAACTCGCCTGGATGTTGCTGCTCCAGGGCTTGCATGATTTTTTCAACTTCCATAGTCTTCAATGGTTTCTAGTTTGTTACTAAATTGTTATTATTGATGGTGCAAATATAGAAAAATAATCGGCACCCTCCAAGGAAAGTGCCGAATATTTTTCTCATAAAGTTACATTTTGTTAAATCTTGGCCAAAGCTTGCTTGATATCGTCGAGAATATCCTCCACATCTTCGATACCGACAGAGAGACGAATCAGGTCGGGAGCGACACCTGCCTCGAGTAACTGCTCGTCTGAGAGTTGGCGATGGGTATGGCTGGCAGGGTGGAGCACGCAAGTGCGGGCATCTGCCACATGCGTTACAATGTTGATCATCTCCAGTGAGTCCATCCACTTGATGGCCGTCTCACGCGTACCTTTCAAACCAAAAGCAATCACGCCACAACTACCGTTAGGCAGATATTTCTGTCCAAGGGCGTAAGCCTTGTCATCAGGCAGACCGCAGTAGTGAACCCAAGCCACCTTGTCGTTCTGGCTCAGGAATTCTGCTACCTTCTGTGCGTTTTTGCAGTGCTGGGCCATACGCAGGTGGAGTGTCTGCAGTCCGAGGTGCAGTAGGAACGCGTTCTGCGGAGCAGGAATCGAGCCGAGGTCGCGCATCAGCTGGGCTACGAGTTTCGTCGTAAATCCCATCTTGCCGAAGGCTTTCACGTAGGTCAGGCCATGGTATGACTCATCGGGTGTGCAGAGTCCGGGGAATTTCTCGGCATGAGCCAACCAGTCGAAGTTGCCACTATCCACGACGACGCCGCCAACCTGGGTAGCCAGTCCATCCATATATTTCGTGGTAGAGTGGGTGACGATATCGGCTCCCCACTCGAAAGGACGACAGTTCACGGGTGTGGCAAAGGTGTTATCCACGATGAGGGGTACGCCGTTCTTATGGGCGATTTTGGCAAAGCGCTCAATATCGAATACGGCGCAACCTGGGTTCGATATGGTCTCGCCAAACACCGCCTTGGTGTTCGGACGGAAGGCTGCCTGTATCTCCTCGTCGGATGCCTCCTGGGAGATGAACGTACAATCGATGCCGAGCTTCTTCAGGGTAACGCCGAAGAGGTTGTAGGTGCCGCCGTAAATCTCGTTCGAGGTAATGAAGTGGTCGCCGGCCTGACAAATGTTAAAGATAGCGTAGAAGTTAGCAGCCTGACCTGAAGATGTCAATACGGCGCCCACACCACCTTCGAGTGTTGCAATCTTTGCTGCCACAGCATCGTTCGTCGGATTCTGCAGGCGGGTATAGAAATAACCCTCCTTCTCCAAGTCAAATAACTTCGCCATCTCGTCAGAATCATCGTACTTGAAAGTCGTCGACTGGATGATAGGCAACTCTATTGGTTCTCCGTTCTTGGCTTTATAGCCAGCTTGTACGCAGAGCGTACCTTGTTTCAGTTTCTTGTCCATATTTGTTTGTCGGTTTTTGATTTCTGCCTGCAAAGGTACAAAATTATTGTGAATTATGAACAGGAATAGAAAATAATTCGTATCTTTGCGGTTGAATACTTCGTATCAACTAACAATTACTGAATAATGATGAGAATAAAAACAATCCTTATGTCGTTTTTCGTCGTTACAACGATGACAGCGCAAGAGTTTAAACTGAATCCTGATGGTTATTTCAGCTGTGAGGGTGTCGACGTGATGGCTTTCAGTGACTTCTATCCCGAGGGTCATCAAGGTGGTATATGTGTAATTATGAATGGACAACGTGTGGCTACCAATGGCGACATCCGTCTGGAGGCGACACCAGGACAGTGGCAGCCAGTGCCCAAACAGCTGAAGAGAACGCAGGATGGTAACGCCATCGTTACCACACTGTGCTATCCCGACTCTTCACGTCATCTGACGGGTTTTAATCCAACGCTTTATCCCGATTATCAGTTTAACTATCAGGTGAAAGCTGAGAGTCAAGGCGGTAGTATTATTGTTACTGTCGACCTCGATAAGCCTGTGCCTGATTTCCTGTTGGGTAAGGTGGGTTTCAATCTGGAGTTTTTCCCGGGCTCGCTCTTTGGCAAACCCTGGATGATGGACCGTCAGACGGGCTTCTATCCTCAGCAACCTAATGGTCCGCTGTTGCAGACGGAATCCAACAGCCAGCATCCCGGCAATTACTTCACAGGCAAAGGCCAGAAGACTGATATGGCTCAATTGAATGGCAAGGGCTATAGTCCGATGGTTGCCGATGACATCATCGCTGAGCCTTATGCCGTTGGAAGAAAATTCACGTCACGTCCTGACGATCCTTGTACGCGTCTGACCATCGAATCGCTGACGGGCGACTTGAAACTCTACGATGGTCGCATGAACCATAACAACGGCTGGTTTGTCTTGCGCAGCGAGATTGCCAAGGGTGCTACGACGGGAGCTGTGAAATGGGTGATTACACCTGGTATTTTGAAAGGTTGGCACTATCCTGCAGTGGTACAGATTTCTCAGATTGGTTATCATCCTAACCAGCCTAAAAAAGCCGTGATTGAGACGGATGTCAAGGAACAATCGAAACTTCAGGCTGATATCGTGCGGATAGATGCTGACAGCGAGACCATTGCCACTACTGTTCAGCCTGTGGAGTGGGGTAAGTTCCTGCGTTATAACTATCTGACAGTCGATTTCTCTTCAGTGACAGAGCCCGGACTTTATCAGGTGCGTTATGGCGATGCCCGCTCATCAGTATTCCGTATCGCCAGTGATGTCTACGATCGTGGTGTCTGGCAGCCCGTACTTGAGTATTTCCTGCCAGTGCAGATGTGTCATATGCGTGTCGCTGAGAAATATCGTGTATGGCACGATGCCTGTCACATGGACGATGCCCGGATGGCACATGCAGGCAATCATATCGACGGCTATGCCCAACAGCCCAATCTCTCGAAATATGCTGAGGGTGATATCGTTCCTGGTGTCAATGTCGGTGGCTGGCACGATGCAGGCGATTTCGACCTTCGTATCGAGTCACAGATAGGCGAGTCTTACATTCTTGCCTTGGCTTATGAAGCCTTCCATCCAGAAATCGATGTTACAGCTATCGATCAGGAGAAACATACCGTTGAGATTCATGAGCCAGACTGTCGCAACGACCTGTTACAGCAGGTTGAGAACGGAGCGTTGACCGTTGTCCGTTCTTATCAGGCTTTAGGACGTCTTTATCGTGGTATCATCTGTAATACGGTGCGCCAGTATGTGCTTTTGGGTGATGCATCTGCGATGACCGATGGGAAGATTGGTAATGATGACGACCGATGGATTTTTACTGAAGATAACCCCATGCGTGCCCTTTCTACGGTGGCTCAGTTGGCTGGTACCTCACGTGTCTTGAAAGGTTTCAACGACAAGCTCAGTCGTGAGTGTCTGGAGATTGCCCGCGAAGTATATGCCCAGACTGAGGCTACGGGTTGGCTCGAAGCCCTGAAGATTCAGGCAGCTGTCGAACTCTATCTCACCACTGGCGAGGCTCAGTATCTCGACTTTGTGCTTGCCCATCAGGAGATGATAGTCAAGGGTATTAGCCGTACAGGTTGGTTCACCGCCCGTCTTGTTCAGCAGCTCAGTGGCAAGAAGGACAAACGCTTACGTGCGTTTGTAGCAGCCTTCCGCGAGGCCCTTCTGGGTTATCGAGCTGATTTGGAGAAACGTGCTGCTGAGACTCCCTACGGTGTGCCTTATCGTCCGAGCATCTGGGGCGCAGGCTGGGATATCCAGCGCTTCGGCTTCGAGTATTATTTCCTCACCGCAGTCTATCCCGACATCTTCCCTGCTACCACAGTCTACGATGCGCTTAATTTCGTGCTTGGATGTCATCCTGGCAGCAATAGTGCCTCTTTTGCTTCAGGTGTAGGCGCTAGGTCGGCTACTGTGGCCTATGGTTTGAACCGTGCCGACTGGTCTTATATCCCTGGTGGTGTGGTTTCCGGTACGGCTCTCATCCGTCCAGACTTCCCCGAACTCCTGGAGTTTCCGTTCCTCTGGCAGCAGACGGAGTACGTGCTTGGTGGCGGTTCGTCGCACTATATGTTCCTCGTCCTCGCCGCCCAGCAGATGCTGAAGAAGTAGAGCAAGAAAGTTTACCCAAACATGAGAGGTGCTTTAGTATGATGATACAAGAGCACCTCTCATGTTTGGGTAGGGGTCTTGAGCTGTCTAATACTAATAACTGAAGACGAAATCTTCCAAGATGCACATGGATTTCTCCTTGGTCTCAGAGGTGAAGACAAAGAAGAGAGCATGCTTACCTGTGAACTCTGCGAGGGCTGGGAGAGTGGTACTTAGCTCTGTGGAGTTCTGAGGCATGTCGCCCTTCAGCTCAATGGTACCTAAAACTTTGCCACCCCGTGATTTCCAAGGACGATCGGCCATGATGGTAATCGTACCGTCGAGTCCCTCAGGGATGAGACGCAGATTCAGTTGTACGTTGTTTTTGCCACTGGTCTTCGAGAAGTTAAAGTACTTGTATCCAACGATGGAACCGTCGGTATTGTTGACTACGCGGTTCGTGTTATTCTTCAGATCGTATGGCTCGTCGAAGTTGGTCTCCGTACCATAGGATGTCTCGACATATGAGCCATAGTAGACGTTCTTTGGCCACTGATGTTCTGATACCTTCGGACCAGTGATCCAGCAGGCGAGTCCTGCGGAGTGGCACTCCAGCGGGTCAAGACCATCGATGGCAAATCCTTCAGAGTTGTATTCTCCCTCGGAGATCTCTACCTTGCCGCCTTCACCTTCCTCGACTATCACGTTGATGGGGGCAACCATGGCCTGACGGGCATATTCGTCCAAACCTGCCTGACGATGATAGAAAACATACCACTGACCGTTGATCTCGCAGATTGAACCGTGGGTATTGCCACTGACAACGCCTGATGCAATCGTGTCGCCCACCTCGTTAATCTCACGGCCGCGTCCGTCGATGATAGTGCCACCATAGGTCCAAGGACCTAAAGGCTTGTCGCTGTATGCGTAGGCGAGGGTATAGTTGGTATCGGGCAGTCCGAACTCGCCCGGTTCCGTCCAGCGGCTGTAGATGAAGACATATTTATCCTTGATCTTACGGATGGATGAGGCCTCGAAAAAGCGGAATTTCCCTGGTTCGTTACGACCAGACACCATGCCGTCGACAATCTTCGTGCCAGGTTTGACCGTACACATTGTGGTGGGATCGATCTCGGCAGCGAAAGAGTGCTCGAAGCCCCAGTAGCCATAGACACGTCCGTCGTCATCAACAAATACGGCAGGGTCGAAACCATAGATACCATCGACCTTGTTAGGATCGTCAGCGTTCCAGTTGCATACCTCAAAGGGGCCTTTCGGACTATCGCTCTTGGCGATGAGCGTATTACGTCCGCCCGTCTGGTCGTTGGGGAAGAGGTAATAGGTCTTCTTACCTGTGCTGTCGGTAACGAGTGTCACATCGGGCGCAAAGAGCACATCAGCTGTGCCAGTAGAGTCGAAGGGTTCGCCATCGCGGTTCTTGTCGACCACGAGGATGATGCCATCGTAGCGCCACTGACTGAGATTCTCGACGGGTGCAGACCAGACCACTTGGTCGCGACCGCAGTACATCGTCTTGAGGTTGTCGTGCGAACCATAGATATACACGCGCTGTTTCCCTGGGTTATCAGGGTCCTCAAACACATAGGGCTCACCATCGGGGATATGCTCCCAAAGGGGCAGATAGGGATTACCAACTGTTGTCAGCGTGTTGCTGACAGTTTCTTGTTTGCTGGCACATGAGAAAGCCAGCATGGCGCAGCACGCAGCTGCTAGGGTCATACTTAAAGTCCTGGTTTTCATATTGAGAGGTTTGTTTTTTTGCCTACAAAGATACAAAAAGTATCCGAAATATGTGATAAACTTCGAAAAAAGTTGTATCTTTGCGCTCAATATGATGGAAGAAGCAGTTAAAATACCCCAGGAGTGGAACAAATTCTATCTGAAGGATGTGTCGTTTGTCAACCTGATGACGCGTCGCATCTTCAATGTGCTCATTGTGGCTAACCCGTACGATGCGTTTATGCTTGAAGACGATGGCCGTGTGGATGAGAAAATTTTCGACGAGTATATGGAGCTCGGTATGCGTTACCCGCCCACCTTTACGCAGGTGTCGACCACAGAAGAGGCCAATGAAGTGCTGAAAACCACAGATATCGACCTTGTGATCTGTATGCCTGGTAATGCGGATAACGATGCGTTTACCGTGGCGCGTGAGGTGAAGGCAGCACATCCTGCCATTCCGTGTGTGGTACTTACGCCCTTCTCGCACGGTATCACCAAGCGCATAGAGAATGAGGACATGTCGGTGTTTGACTATGTATTCTGCTGGCTTGGCAACACCAACCTGATCATGTCGATCATCAAATTGCTCGAAGATAAGATGAACATCGAGCATGATATTAAGGAGGCGGGCGTGCAGATGATTCTGCTTGTCGAGGACAATATCCGTTTCTACTCCTCTGTACTTCCTAACCTTTATAATTACATCCTCGCCCAGTCGAAGCGATTCTCCACAGAGGCCCTTAATCCCCACTCAGCAGCCCAGCGTAAGCGTGGACGTCCGAAGGTGGTGCTTGCCACGAACTACGAGGAGGCCATGCAGATCTATGAGAAGTATCACGAGAATACATTGGGTGTCATCTCTGATACCCGGTTCCCGATGAAGACTGTTCCTGGTCGTCTTTCACATGTGGAGGAAGGTGATCCTGAGGCAGGTCTGAAACTCCTCCGTGAGATCCGTCGCCGTGATGAGTATGTGCCGTTGATCCTCGACTCTTCAGAAACCATCAACCGTGCGAAGGCCGAGGCAGAGGGGTTCCACTTCATCGATAAGAATTCGACGAAACTGAATGTCGACCTCCATCACCTCATCGAGGAACACATGGGTTTTGGCGACTTTATCTTCCGCGACCCAGTGACCAAGCAGGAGGTGTTCCGTGTAACCAATCTGAAGGAATTGCAGGACAATATCTTTAAGATTCCCCGTGAGTCGATGTTGTATCATGTGTCGCGCAATCACATGAGTCGTTGGCTTTGTGCCCGTGCGATCTTCCCTGTCAGTGCTTTCCTGAAACACGTTACCTGGCATAAGCTCAAAGATGTCGATGCCCATCGTCAGATCATCTTCGATGCGATCGTACAATATCGTCGTATGAAGAATATCGGTGTTGTCGCCGTCTTCGACCGTATGAAGTTCGACGCCTACAGCCATTTCGCCCGTATCGGTGAGGGCTCCCTGGGTGGCAAAGGCCGTGGCCTCGCCTTCCTCGACAATATCATCAAGCGTCATCCGGAACTCAACCAATATGAACATGCGCAGGTAACGATCCCGAAGACAGTGGTATTGTGTACCGACTTCTTCGACGAGTTCATGGAGAAGAATAATCTCTATCCCATCGCCCTGAGTGATGCACCTGATGAGGAGATCCTGAAACACTTTATGCGGGCTCAGCTGCCCGACTCACTGATAGCAGACTTCTTCACCTTCTTTGATGCCGTGAAGTCACCTATCGCCGTGCGTTCTTCATCGTTGCTGGAAGACTCCCATTACCAACCATTCGCTGGTATCTATTCTACCTATATGATACCTTATCTCGACGATAAGTACGAGATGCTGCGGATGCTGGCCTGTGCCATTAAGGCTGTCTATGCCTCTGTCTACTATCGTGATTCGAAGGCTTATATGACAGCGACGTCGAACGTCATCGATCAGGAGAAGATGGCTGTGATTCTGCAGGAAGTGGTTGGTAAGCGCTATGGCGATCTTTATTATCCCAATTTCTCTGGTGTGCTTCGTTCGCTCAACTATTACCCCATCGGCGAGGAGACGGCTGAGGAGGGTATCGCCTCACTGGCATTGGGTCTTGGAAAATACATTGTCGATGGTGGTCAGACGCTCCGTGTGTCGCCCTATCATCCCACGCAGGTACTTCAGATGTCTGAAATGGAAACGGCTCTCAGTGAAACCCAGACTCGTTTCTATGCCCTTGATATGGCCCATGTGGGCGATGACTTCAAGGTTGACGATGGCTTCAATATTAAAAAGGTTCGTGTGAAGCAGGCTGCTGAAGACGGTGCTCTAACTTATATAGCCTCTACTTTCGACCCAGTCGATCAAATTATCCGTGACGGTATCTATGAGGGTGGCCGTAAGGTGATTTCCTTTACTGGTGTGCTCCAGCATGGGGTATTCCCGTTGCCTGAGATCCTCCAGATGGTGCAGCAGTTGGGATCCGACGAGATGAAACGGCCTGTAGAGATAGAGTTTGCCTGCAATCTCAATGATGACCGCACAGGTGAGTTCTACCTGTTACAGATACGTCCGATTGTTGACTCTAAACAGGTGCTGAATGAAGATCTGGAACAAATCCCTGATGAGCAGTGCCTGCTTCGTTCGGCCAACTCTTTGGGGCATGGTATCTCGGAGGATGTCTTCGACGTGGTTTATGTGAAGGCAGGTGATGATTTTACAGCTGTAAACAACCCGATGATAGCGGACCAGATAGAACAGATCAACCGTCGATTCTTGGCTGAGGAGAAGAATTATGTTTTGATTGGCCCTGGTCGTTGGGGTTCCAGCGATTACTGGCTGGGAATACCCGTCAAGTGGCCTCATATCTCTGCTGCGCGTGTGATTGTAGAGACTGGTCTGAAGAATTACCACGTGGATCCGTCGCAAGGTACGCACTTCTTCCAGAACCTGACGAGCTTTGGTGTCGGTTACTTTACCATAAACACCTACACAGGTGATGGACTGTTCCGCCAGGAGATTCTTGACCAGATGCCTGCTGTGGAGGAGACAGAGTATGTGCGTCATGTCCGTTTCGAGCGTCCTCTGAAAATTATGATGGACGGCAAGAAACAGCAGGGCGTTGTCTTATTCCCTAGCACAGAAGACTGATTTCACGGTGCAAAATTTGTGTTTTTTTTTGTATATTGATAAAAAATATATATCTTTGCAGCAAAATAACAGAAATTATAGTGGAAAAGACTGAATTTACACTACTCAATAAGATCCAGTACCCAGAGGATTTACGTAAATTGTCAGTGGATGATCTCCCCAGGGTATGTAAGGAGTTGCGCGAGGATATCGTGGAAGAAGTGGCTGTGAACCCTGGTCATCTGGCTTCCAGTCTGGGTGTGGTAGAGATTACTGTAGCCTTGCATTATGTCTATCATACTCCTGAGGACAGAGTCGTGTGGGATGTGGGGCATCAGGCCTATGGACACAAGATTCTGACGGGGCGTAGGGAGCAGTTCTGCACTAATAGGAAGTTAGGCGGCATCAAGCCATTTCCATCACCAGCAGAGAGTGAGTACGATACCTTTGCCTGCGGACATGCGAGCAACTCCGTGTCGGCAGCCTTAGGTATGGCTGTGGCTGCTAAGTTGGAGGGTAAGACTGACCGTCATGTGGTGGCTGTCATCGGCGATGGTGCCCTCTCAGGAGGTCTTGCTTTTGAGGGACTGAACAACGTGTCGTCATCGCCCAATGACCTGTTGATCATTCTCA
>JAEETB010000382.1 GCA_016286575.1 Prevotella sp. | reverse complement strand
CAATACCTGATGTATATCGCTGTCAATACCTTATTATTATGGTTCTTCAGCCCCTGGCGTCCAACATCTTTCACCTTTCACCTTTCACTTTTCACTCCTCTCAAAAGGCTGTTTCCGTTCAGTTTCAGGATTATGCTCTCAGCCATATTCACCCAACTGAACAACAACATCATGAACCTGTTGCTGGGCCGTTATTATGGTGAGACGAACACAGGTCATTACAATCAGGCTTATCAGTGGAGTTCCAAGTGTTTCCTGCTCGTGGGAAACATGCTGAAACAGATAGACCAAACAGTGCTCGTGGGACTTGACGACGAACGTGAGCGACAACTGGCTGTGCTTCGTAAGATGATGCGGTTTACGGCTTTTATCTCCTTCCCGCTGCTCTTCGGACTCGGACTGGTGTCCCATGAGTTTATCGTACTGGCCATTGGTGAGAAGTGGGCTTTCTCAGCCTCCCTCCTGCCCTACCTCTGTCTCTGTGGTGCCTTCATGCCTCTCTCCACGTTGCTCACCGATGCGGTCATCAGTCAGCACCGCAGTGACATCTACCTATGGAGTACCATCGCTCTGGGCTTTCTCCAGATTGCTACGATGGTAGCCCTTTGGCGCGAAGGCATCTACGTGATGGTCATCGCTTACACCTTATTAAATATTTTGTGGGTGTTCGTCTGGCATGTTTTCGTCCGTCGTCTAATGAATTACCGCCTTCTTCACTTCCTGAAGGATATCCTCCCCTTCGCTCTGGCAGCTGCTGCCGTAATGACGGTAACCTACTTTGTAACTGAATTTATAAATTATAGTTTAAAGTTTATAGATGATTACCTAAGACTTTGGGCGATGCTACTCAGTCGCGTCGTCCTTGCAGCCATCCTCTATTATGTCGTGATGCGCCTTTCAGGAGCCGTCATTCTGAAAGAAATTCAAGCTTTCCTACGTGCAAAGCTAACTTCTCGAGGTTAGGCAGTTGCATATAGTCGCCATAGATACGGCGCAAGTGGGCATCGGCATTTCCAGGTATAGGCAGTTGATGTCCCTCAAACAGATGTGTCGTCAAGGGGAAGATCTCCTCCATATAACGGGGATTGTGGAAGGGAATACCCATGCCGCTTGTTATAATTGAAAAATGAAAATTGAAAATAGAGAGGAGGGCGCGAAGGCAGGGGAAAAGCCATTTGTTGTTGAAGTCGAAGATACGCCGTACAGACTTGATGGCCTTCTTGTCATCCGTACTCGTACGCCAGATCTTATACATGTGTCCCACCGTCTTCTCCGTCAGTTTGTGCAGCCAGATAGGATGTTGCTCCATAGGAAAAATGTCTATATAGATGCCCTGCTCCTTCCACAGACGATCGTAGCCGTTCTGTTCCAACATTCTTGAACGTCTGTCACGCACCTTGGCATAGAAATAGAAATAGTTAGGATCCGTATCGTTATTCTGCAGCGCGAGCCACTCAGGCAATTCCTTGGGCAATACCTCCATCAACCGCAGATAATCCTTACGCATCATCTCGATATCGAGATCGTCATCCCAAGGGATAAACCCATCATGGCGCATCGCCCCAATCAGCGTTCCACTGCTCAACCAGTAAGGGATATCATGCTTCTTGCAGATCCTATCGACCTCCAACAGAATCTCCATCATCCTCATCTGCTGTCGCCTCAACAACGACCCTTCAGGATTAAACCTCGTGCGCAATTCTTTATGATTCATGGGGACACGTATGCTTTCATTAAACCCAGGTTTTGGAATTTTGCTTCTGTAGTTCAAAGCCGGCTTCGACGTCATTTGTCTGTTCATAGATTCTGGAAGCGAAGAACACATCGTGGAGGGCGAGGCCATAGTTATAACTTAAGATACGCTCGTCGTCGTTCTCACGTCCAGGATTCTTGCCCTGCAGCACATGGTGGAGCTCATCGTATTGACGGAACTGGGAGAAATACCTGAATCCACGGATCTGATCCGTATCATCACCATACACCTTGTCGAAAAAGAGGTCGCAATTCTGGAAACCACGCATGTGGACTGGTATCACGGTTACGCCCTGCTTAAACAGACTGTCGTCAGGAAAGAGCAGCTCTTTAGCCAGCGTGACAGCCGAGATGAGCACATCAGCCTCAGCAGCGAAGGTACGCGGATCGTCCACAATCTCAAAGTTCACGTTGTCATAGTCCTTCAGGCGCTCAATGAAACGTTCTGCCTGATCCTTATAACGAAGCAGACGGATGGTGATGGGGCGCTCACGATTATCCGCCGCCAGACAAAGGCCTACGGCACGTCCGATGTTACCAAGTCCCATCATCGAATAGGTGTCAGTCCCTGAACGCTGCAAGGTCTTGGCTGCGAGTGCTGCCACAGCTCCTGTTCGCATAGCCGTAATCCAGTCGCCATCGATAATCGCCAACAGGCGGCCTGTCTGAGCATCGTAGAGATAGATATTGCTCTGAAGGGTAGGCATTTGTCCATCGATACGGCTGACAACTTTCAAGCCGAAATATTTCTTTCCATCGCCCTCAGGCAACAGGCACGGCATCGACGTGATAAAGTCTTCGCCCTGTGGATGGACACTCAACTTGGCAGGCATCTGGACCTCATCCTTCAGGAGAAAGGCTTCCCTCACCCACTCCACACAAGTGGCAGGGCTGATATGAAGCGCATCGATCTGCGCCTGCTGAATGACAGATACACGATTCGTCTTCATTCTTCACTT
>JAEETB010000381.1 GCA_016286575.1 Prevotella sp. | reverse complement strand
GGCGTGCGTACATATATACTATTAAGAGACTCCTCCGTCTGACGGGTCTCAGGCAGGCCTTGGATCATCACACGGTAGAGCTTACCATAGGCATTGAAGTTAGAGGCATAGAGACCACCATAGTAACCCTGCAGCGTAGAGAGTACGGTAGCAGGCGAGATGCCGCTCTGCTTACACTTGGCCACATCGACGTGCACCATGTACTGCGGATAGTTCGGGTTATAAGAGGTCTGAGCCATCTGGAACTCCGGACGCTTGTTCAACTCTGCAATGAAGTCCTTCACGATATTATAGAACTTCGTCAGGTCACCACCCGTACGGTCCTGCATCACCAGCGAGATACCCGAGTTGGCAGAGAAGCCAGGAATCATAGGCGGCGAGAATGCCAGAATCGAGGCATCTTTAATATGAGCCGTCTTGATGAATATCTGGGCAGTAACACCTGTTGCATCATACGGATTGAGGAAGAAACGATAGATACCGTCGCCCTGCCAGAGACCACTGATTTTCCACCAGAGTCCTTTCTGACGTTCCTCAAAGGGCTTCAGCTTAATGACAAATGTTGCCTGGTCAGAACCTGCACCAGCGATGAAGTTATATCCCTGGATCTGCTCACGGCTCTGGATAGCGGGATCGGCAGCCAGGATAGAGTCTACCTCATTGATAATCTGACGCGTGCGCGCAACAGAGGTTGCAGGCGGCATAGAAACAGTACAGAACATGGTACCCGTATCCTCATCAGGCACAAGACCGCTTTTCGTGGTGAACATGGTCACTATCAGTACAACAATACCGATGACAACGGTCAGAATGATAGCAAGCGGTTTGCGCACCAGCTTCTCAAGGAGATTCTTATACTTACCTGTCGTGGTCTCGAAAGCCACGTTGAATGACTGATGGAAACGATCCACGCGCGACAGTTTCTTCTCATGTCCCTCAGCATCGTGAGGCTTCAGGAAGACGGCACAAAGGGCTGGCGACAGCGTCAAGGCGTTCATAGCCGAGATAATGATGGAGACAGCCATCGTCACACCGAACTCACGATAGAACGTACCACTGGTACCTCCGATGAATGACACAGGCACGAACACAGCAGCCATCACCAGCGTGATAGAGATGATAGCACCCGAAATCTCGTTCATGGCATCGATAGAGGCCGTCAGCGGCGACTTATAGCCCTGGTCCAACTTGGCATGCACGGCCTCCACCACCACGATGGCATCATCCACCACAATGGCAATAGCCAGCAGCAAGGCCGAGAGCACCAGCAGGTTGATGGAGAAGCCCATCACATTCAGGAAGAAGAACGTACCAATCAGTGATACAGGCACGGCAATCAGCGGGATGAGCGTAGAGCGCATATCCTGCAGGAAGATGTATACCACGAGGAACACCAGTGCCAGTGTCATGAAGAGCGTGAACACCACCTCCTCAATTGAGGCATAGAGGAACTCCGTCACATCGTAGTTGATCTTATAGATCATGCCCGGGGGGAAGAGCTTGGCCTGTTCCTCGAGCTCGGCCTTACACTGCTTGGCAATCTCGTTGGCGTTAGAACCAGGAATCTGCTGTACCATACCCAGTACAGAAGGCAGGTTGTTATTTCTCATCGAGACGCTGTACATCAGGCCGCCCAACTCAATCTTGGCGATATCCTTCAACTTCAGGGTAGAACCGTCGGTCTTGCTCTGAACAATGATATTGCCAAACTCCTCGGCGGTCTTCAGTCGACCTGTATAACGAAGCGAATACTCATAAGCCACATCGCTCTGCTCACCGAAGGTACCAGGAGCAGCCTCGATATTCTGTTCTGCCATCAGGGCAGAGATATCGCTCGGCATCAGACCGTACTGCTTCATCACGTCAGGCTTCAGCCAGATACGCATGGAGTAGGTCTTCATACCAGGGCTCTGCACATCACCCACACCCTGAATACGCTTCAGAGCCGGAATGATATTGATGTTGGCATAGTTCGTCAGGAACTGGTCATCGTAACGACCGTCAGAGGTCAGGGTATACATGATCACCTGAGAAGACTGACGTTTCATCACCGTCACACCCACACGCGTTACCTCGGCAGGCAGCAGGGCCTGAGCCTGTGACACACGGTTCTGCACGTTCACCGCACACATATCAGCATTGATACCCTGACGGAACATGATCGTGATCTGAGCCGAACCCGACGATGCCGTAGAGGTCATATAGTCCATGCCTTCCACACCGTTGATACTCTCCTCAAGCGGCGTGATGACGGAATTCTTCACGGTCTCAGCATCGGCACCCGGATACTGGGTATGCACCACGACCGTAGGCGGCGCAATGTTGGGGTACTGCTCAATAGGCAGCGACACCAGACCGATCAATCCCAGCAGCACGATGAGGATAGAGATCACCGTCGAGAGCACTGGGCGTTTGATAAATGTTGTAAAAGTCATACTAATTTACGATTTGACAATTTACGATTTACTATTTCTTCATCGCTCCCACGATATCGCCTGCACTCATAGCCTTGTTCTGCTCCTGAATCTTCTGCTGGTAGCGCTCTGGAGTGATGGGCACAATCTCCATACCATCGTTCAGTTTGGTGATACCATTGGTCACATACTTATCGCCATTCTTCAGACCCTCAGTCACGATGTAGTTATTACCATCGTTCTTCGGATCAACCTTGATCTCAGAATACTTCACCTTGTTGTCCTTGCCGAGCAGGTAAACGAAGAGCTTATCCTGTACCTC
>JAEETB010000380.1 GCA_016286575.1 Prevotella sp. | reverse complement strand
GAATTTCGCTACCTTAGGACCGTTATAGTTACGGCCGCCGTTTACCGGGGCTTCAATTCAATGCTTCACCTTGCGGCTGACATCTCCTCTTAACCTTCCGGCACCGGGCAGGTGTCAGGCTGTATACGTCATCTTTCGAGTTTGCACAGCCCTGTGTTTTTGCTAAACAGTTGCCTGGACCTATTCTCTGCGCCTCATTATACATGAGGACCCCTTATCCCGAAGTTACGGGGTCAGTTTGCCTAGTTCCTTAGCCATGAATCTCTCAACGCCTCAGTATGTTCTACCCGGCTACCTGTGTCGGTTTGCGGTACGGGTTACCCACGGATTAAGCTTAGCGGTTTTTCTCGGCAGCATGATTACCTGCTCTGTCAGGCGCCCCCGAGGGGGAGCCCGTACTGTCGCGCATCAGCTCGGGAGGTGGATTTGCCTGCCCCCCTCATAGCCTAAACGCTTCAACGCGCATTTCCGTCAGCGCGCGGCAGTGCCACTACTGCGTCACCACGTCGCTCCGTAAGTAAGTCACGGAATATTAACCGTATCAGCCATCGGCCTCGCCGCTCGGCTGAGCCTTAGGACCCGACTGACCCCGGGATGACAAGCATCGCCCGGGAAACCTTAGCCTTATGGCGGACGGGGATCTCACCCGTCTAGTCGTTACTTATACCTACATTTGCGTTTCCAAACACTCCAGCAGAAGTCGTCCTTCAACCTTCAACATATTTGGAATGCTCCCCTACCGATACTTCATCTTACGATGCGCTATCCCGCGCCTTCGGTGGCTGCCTTATACCCGATTATTATCCATGCACGGACCCTCGACCAGTGAGCTGTTACGCACTCTTTGAATGAATGGCTGCTTCCAAGCCAACATCCTGGCTGTCTCAGGGACCATACTTCGTTAGACTAACTCAGGCAGCACTCCGGGACCTTAGACGGCGGTCTGGATTCTTCTCCTCTCGGGCACGGACCTTAGCACCCGCACCCTTACTGCACTGCTACAGACTCTGAGCATTCGGAGTTCGTCAGGTCGCGATAGGCGGTGAAGCCCTCTTGACCTATCGGTCGCTCTACCTCTCAGAGTGAACGCAGCACGCGGCACCTAAATGCCTTTCGGGGAGTACGAGCTATCTCCGAGTTTGATTGGCCTTTCACTCCTACACACACCTCATCCAGAAGCTTTTCAACGCTTATTGGTGCGGTCCTCCATCCCGTGTTACCGGGACTTCAACCTGGACATGTGTAGATCACTCGGTTTCGCGTCTGCCCCATCGTACTCGACGGCCTATTCAGCCTCGCTTTCACTGCGGCTCGGAGCATCATGACTCTTAACCTCGCACGACATGGCAACTCGTAGGTTCATTATGCAAAAGGCACGCCGTCACCACATACATGGCTCCGACCGCTTGTAGGCGCATGGTTTCAGGTACTGTTTCACTCCCCTAATAGGGGTGCTTTTCACCTTTCCCTCACGGTACTCGTACACTATCGGTCTCACGGGAGTATTTAGCCTTGCCGGATGGGCCCGGCAGATTCGCGCAGGATTACTCGTGTCCCGCGTTACTCAGGATACCACTAGGCCTCATTTGTGTTCATGTACAGGATTGTCACCTTCTATGATGCAACTTTCCAGATGCTTCCATTCCACATTTGAGTACCACAACGTGGTCCTACAACCCCTGCGATGCATTGCTACAACACAGGTTTGGGCTCTTCCCCGGTCGCTCGCCACTACTGGGGGAATCATTGTTATTTTCTCTTCCTGGAGGTACTAAGATGTTTCAGTTCCCTCCGTTCGCCTCTGTACTTAAGCACAGATAATAGTCCTTCAGACTATTGGGTTGTCCCATTCGGAAATCCCAGGATCAAAGGATATTTGCTCCTACCCCGGGCTTATCGCAGCTTATCACGTCCTTCATCGCCTCCGTGAGCCAAGGCATCCGCCATGCGCCCTTTTCTACTTTCGCCAATGATTGCGCACTTCGTGCTAAATAAAAAATAATAAATAATAAATAAAATGCATAAAGCAACTTATCTTATATTTTATATCTTATATTTAGCGTATGCGCAAATCGCTCATACTTTCAGCTGTTGATTCATAAATCTAATCTACAGTCTTGCTTGTGTCAATATGTCAAAGATCTCTTGGAATTGAGACATTGAGGGAATGAGCCAATGAGACATTAATTTCTCATTTTCTGCATTTCTCATTTTCTGCATTTCCATTGTGGAGAATAACGGATTCGAACCGTTGACCCCCTGCTTGCAAAGCAGGTGCTCTAGCCAGCTGAGCTAATCCCCCAAGAGAGCGGTTAACGGTTAAGGGTGAACGGTTAAGGGTTTTAAACCATGAACCATAAACCTTGAACCATGAACCATAAGCGTAGTCCCAGGCAGACTTGAACTGCCGACCTCCACATTATCAGTGTGGCGCTCTAACCAACTGAGCTATAGGACTGGCTTCAAGCTGTCGGCAACACATACGCGCCCAGCTTCATCTATTCTCTAAAAAAACAGATTTCGAGTACAAGAAGCAAAGGATAAAATCACTCTCCATCTTGCTTCCTTTTCTACCTCTATTGCTAATCATAATTCTCAATTATCAATTGTCAATTATCAATTAGCGTAAGCGCCCTCTCCAGAAAGGAGGTGTTCCAGCCGCACCTTCCGGTACGGCTACCTTGTTACGACTTAGCCCCAATCACCGGTTTCACCCTAGGCCGACCCTCGCGGTCACGGACTTCAGGCGCCCCCGGCTTT
>JAEETB010000379.1 GCA_016286575.1 Prevotella sp. | reverse complement strand
AAGAGAAGGAGGCTTAGGGTAGAATGTTTCTTCTATTATCTGCTTTTTGTCCTTTTCCTCATATCCCCTTTGGGACAGTTGTTCTTTTATCTGACTTATCCCCTTCACAGAGTTCGGCAGCATCAATCAGAAGATTGTAGTCTGATGTTTAATGTTTAATGACTAATGTTTAATGTATATAATATATGAACGTATATATCAATAAGGGTTCCAGGTTTTTGCCAAACAGTCCTGTCGGCAATGACGAAATGGAGGAATACCTTGGAATGACAGGCGGCAAACCTTCCAAGGCGCGACGGATTATCCTGCGACGAAATGGCATCAAACAGAGATATTATGCACTGGACAAAGAAGGCCATGCGACACATTCTAACGTCGAGATGGCTGCTCAGGCCGTGCGTGGGCTGTTGGATGACAAACTGACGATTGACGATATCGATTTGCTGACATGCGGCACAGGTTCGCCTGAGCAACTGATACCTTCGCATGGCGTCATGGTACATGGTGAGCTTGGAGGGAGTAAGAATATCGAGGTGGTTTCGTTTGCCGGATCATGTTGTACTGGTGTTGATGCCTTAAAATATGCCTATATGGCTGTCAGTCTTGGTATGTCCAAGAATGCGGTCGCTGTGGCATCTGAGCGTCTGTCGGCATGGATGAAGGCCTCGTATTTCCAGGAAGAGTCAGAACAACTGGCTGCTCTGGAGGATCAGCCGATGCTGGCGTTCCAGAAAGAGTTCCTCCGCTGGATGTTGTCAGACGGTGCCTTTGCCTTGCTGCTCCAGCATGAGCCTGCGACGGATGGTCCTGCTCTTCGGGTGGACTGGATAGATATCACATCCTACGCCAATACGAAAGATACCTGTATGTATGCTGGTGCCGATAAGGATATTGATGGTCATCTGAATGGCTGGGCATCATATCCACAGAAGGACTGGCTGACAAAATCATTGTTTGCCGTCAAGCAGGATACACGGTTGCTCTCAGAGAACATTGTCCCGCTAGGCGTGGAGTATCTGAAGCAGCTCAGTGCGAAATATGGTTTTACGCCTGACGATGTTGACTGGTTCCTCCCTCACATGTCATCCATGTTCTTTAAGGACATCATCCTGGAGGAGTCAAAGGCAAGGGGATTCTTTATACCTGAAGAAAAATGGTTCTATAATCTCCCACAAATAGGTAACATAGGATCTGCCTCTGCTTTTGCGATGATTGAAGAGCTGATGAATTCCGGCAAACTGGAGAAAGGTCAGAGGATATTGGTCATGATACCGGAGAGTGCACGCTTCTCATACTGTTATTGTATGCTGACTGTTGAATGAAGATAGAAGAAGTACCTCAGGATCTGAAATACTGTAAGGATGCAGTTGTTCGTGACCAGTGTTATGCTGTTGACGAAGACGGTAAGTATCAGATGGTGAAGAGCGATGGCTGGACACCTAAGAATGATGCTCTCGACTATGCATTGGAGGAGGATAAGGATAAGGATGAACGGGCGCGCATGACTATGCAGGCCACCTCCGACTTCCATGGTTTCGAGTTACCCCTGAGCCACCAGCCCGCAGCCCATTGTGAAAACGGGGCTATCTCGACCTTGTTGCGCTACTATGGTATCGAACTGTCAGAACCTATGGTCTTTGGCCTGGCCAGTGGCCTGTTCTTTACCCATCTGCCCTTCATCAAGATGTCGGGTATGCCTGTAACGGCATTCAGGACATTCCCTGGTGTTTTGTTCAAGCGCATCACCAGCCTGTTAGGCATCAAGACGGTGACCCGCCGTTATCTCAGTGAAGAGAAGGCGATGAGGCAGTTGGATCAGGTTCTGTTAGAACAGAAGAAGCCAGTGGGATGTGTCGTGGGGATGTTCAATCTGCCCTATCTGCCCATAGAGTACCGTTTCCATTTCAATGGACATAATGTATGCATTATCGGAAAGGATGAGGAGACTGGAGATTATTGTGTGCTGGACTCCAATGCCACCCAGAAGGTGACTATCAGTCGTGAGGATCTCCTGAAGGTGCGCTTTGCCAAAGGCGGTACTTATCCTTTAATGGGTCAGATGTATTGGATTAAGTCAGTACCTGAACATATTCCTGACCTGAAGCCACTGATCTTCAAGTCCATCAAAAAGACTTGCTGGTATATGGTTTCACAACCTGATTTCATTCCTTACGCTGGTGCTAACGGTATCCTATATCTTTCCCGCAGGATACGCACATGGGAGAGCAAGATGGGTGCCCGTCGTGCCAAACAGAATCTGGCTCAGGTGATCAGGATGCTTGAGGAAATCGGAACAGGAGGAGCAGGATTCCGCTTTATCTATGGCGCTTTTCTGCAGGAAGCTGCGGAGAAGACGGGCGAATCCTGTCTGAATGATTATTCTGCACGTATGACGGCCATTGGCGACTTATGGCGTGAGTTTGCCTATAAGGCCTCCAGAATTGTCAAACACCGTGCAGGTGAAAACTACACCTATGATGAATTAGGTGACTTGTTAAAAACCATTGGTAATGAAGAAAAAGCTTTTTTTACTGATCTGGATCGTTTTGTATCCCATATTCGTTAGTGCCTTAAAGCTGACGGCCTATATTCCGAAAGAGAATCCAACGGGGACGGGGGTTATCGTCTGCCCTGGTGGAAGCTATTTCTGGTTAGGTACGGATGTGGAGGGCCATCAGGTAGCCCGTTGGCTGAACGATAACGGCATTGCTGCGTTCGTGCTGGAATATAGTCATGGAGGATGGGGCTCTTTTGTGTCTCATATCCACA
>JAEETB010000058.1 GCA_016286575.1 Prevotella sp. | reverse complement strand
ATATGCTGGCAGGTCTCGATACCAAACAGATGAAGAAGGTGGTCAGCATTGTCGACCGTCGCGAGGCCATCCGCACAGCTTGCATGATGGCAGAAAAGGGCGATGTCATTCTCATAGCCGGCAAAGGCCACGAGGACTATCAGGAGATCCAAGGTGTAAAGCACCACTTTGACGACAAGGAAGTTGTCAAGGAAATATTCGGGATTTAAACATTAAAATAACAAGGCCATGCTATACTATCTCTTCAGATTCCTGGACCAATACGATATCCCTGGATCACATATGTGGTCCTACATATCCTTCCGTGCTCTGTTGACACTGATCCTGGCACTATTGCTCTCTGCCTGGTTTGGTGAACGCTTCATCAAGTGGATGAAGAAGAAAAAGATCTTTGAAACAGAACGCGACCCGAAGATTGACCCGTTTGGTGTTGAAAAGAAAGGTGTGCCCACAATGGGTGGACTCATCATCATCGTGAGTATACTCATTCCTGTACTACTCTTGGGACGAATCCGCAACACCTATCTGATCCTGATGATCATCACCACCATCTGGTTAGGTTTCCTTGGATTCCTGGATGACTATATTAAGATCTTCAGGCGCAATAAAGATGGTCTGAAGGGAAAGTACAAAATAGTCGGACAGGTGAGTATCGGTTTCATCGTTGGCCTGACTCTCTGGCTCAGCCCGGATGTTGTCGTACGCGAGAATATTAACATCAAGCAGAACCAGGAGATTGTGGTTAAACATAAAGCAGAAGCTGTCAAATCACTACAAACGACCATCCCTTTCATCAAGAATCATAATCTGAACTACTCGGGTGTGATGTCATTCTGCGGGAAGTACAAGGTGGCCGCAGGATGGATGCTCTTTGTATTCATCACTATCTTCGTCGTAACGGGTATCTCGAACGGTGCAAACCTTAATGACGGCATGGATGGTATGTGTGCAGGCAATTCCGCCATCATTGGCGTGGCATTAGGAATTTTGGCCTATGTATCCTCACACATTGGTTATGCATCTTATTTCGACATCATGTACATCCCTCATTCAGAGGAATTAGTAGTATTCCTCTGCGCATTTGTCGGAGCCATGATTGGTTTCCTATGGTATAATGCCTTCCCCGCCCAGGTATTCATGGGCGACACAGGTTCGCTGACCATTGGAGGTATCATCGGCGTATGCGCTGTCATCATCCACAAGGAACTATTACTTCCCATCCTCTGTGGTATCTTCTTCATCGAAAGTCTCAGTGTCATCATCCAGACGATGTGGTTCAAGATCCAGAAACGCAAGGGTAAGCGTGTACGCGTATTCAGGGCTGCCCCAATCCACGATACATTCCGTAAACTCGATTCACAACTCGACGCTACAAGCACATATATCCTAAAGGGATGGCCTCACCGTCCCTTCCACGAATCCAAAATAACCATCCGATTCTGGATTACCACTATTATTTTAGCTGCATTGACACTGATTACATTAAAAATGAGATAGAAAATGAAGAGAATCGTTATATTAGGTGCAGGCGAAAGCGGAGCCGGAGCCGCTGTCCTTGCCAAGAAAGAAGGTTTCGACGTGTTTGTTTCCGACATGTCCAAGATTGGCGACAAATACAAGAAGTTGCTCGACAATCACCAGATAGAATGGGAAGAAGGTCAGCATACAGAGGAGAAGATTCTCAATGCCGACGAGATCATCAAGAGCCCAGGCATCCCCGATACAGCTCCTATCATCCAGAAAATCATTGCAAAAGGCATCCACATCATCAGCGAAATTGAGTTTGCTGGTCGCTATACCAATTCCAAGATGATCTGCATCACTGGTTCTAATGGAAAAACCACTACAACCTCTCTGATATACCACATTTTCAAGGAGGCTGGATATGATGCTGGTTTGGCTGGTAATATCGGTAATTCTCTGGCACTCCAGGTGGCAGAGGATCCACACGAGTATTACATCATCGAATTGAGTTCCTTCCAACTTGACAATATGTACGATTTCCGTGCCAATATTGCTATTCTGTTGAACATTACTCCTGACCATCTGGACCGCTATGGGTTTGAGATGCAGAACTATGTAGACGCCAAAATGCGCATCATCCAGAACCAGACCCCTAAAGATGCCTTTATCTATTGGGCTGATGACCCCGTCATCAAACGTGAACTGGAGAAATACGACATCAAGGCCATCCAGTATCCATTCTCAGAACTGAAGGAGAATGGCGTCATCGGCTACATCGAGAAAGGACAATACAAGATTGAGGAGCCAGAGCCTTTTAATATGGAACAAGAAAGCCTCAGTCTGACCGGCAAACATAATATATACAACTCTCTGGCCGCAGGCATAGCCGCCAATGTTGCGGGCATCAAGAAGGAGGAGATCCGTAAGAGCCTCAGCGACTTCCCGGGAGTAGAACACCGTCTGGAGAAAGTATGTATGGTTCGTGGCGTCCAATATATCAACGACTCCAAAGCCACAAATGTCGATGCATGCTGGTATGCACTTGAGTCTATGAAGACAAAGGTCATTCTGATCATAGGCGGTAAGGATAAAGGCAACGACTATGAACCCATCAAGCCACTCGTCAAGGAAAAATGCTCCGGACTGGTCTATTTAGGTGCCGACAACCAAAAACTGCACGACAACTTCGACCATATGGGAATACCCGTCCGCGATACACATTCCATGAAAGAGTGCATGGAAGCATGTTACGAGATGGCCCAGCCTGGCGAGACCGTTCTGCTCAGCCCTTGTTGTGCTTCCTTTGACCTCTTCAAGAATATGGAGGATCGTGGTGAGCAGTTCAAAGAATTAGCAAGAAACCTCTGATATGAATAAAAAGATAGGCAACATCTTCAAAGGTGACAAGGTCATTTGGATGGTATTCTTCTTCCTCTGTATGATCAGTATCGTCGAAGTCTTTTCGGCTTCGAGTAACCTGACCTATAAGAGTCAGAACTATATCGGACCTATTGCCTTCCACACTGTCACCATCGTGATTGGTGCCTTGGTGGCTGTGGTAACGCTCAATATCCCTTGTCGATATTTTAAGTTGATGACGCCTTTCTTACTGATCATATCAGGCATCACACTCCTATGGGTTCTCGTTGGTGGAGAGTCCATCAATGGCGCCAACCGTGTCATCTCGCTTCCTGGAGGTATTACCTTCCAGCCTTCAGAGATTGCCAAGGGAACAATGGTGCTGATTACTGCACAGATTCTCAGTGCCATGCAACGTGAGGAGGGAGCCGACAAGAAAGCCTTCAAATATATCCTCTGGATTGTAGTTCCTACTGCAGCTCTGATTGGTATTGAGAACCTGTCGACGGCAGCCCTGCTTCTTGCTGTCATTTTCCTGATGATGTTTATCGGACGTGTTCCGATGTCACAGATGGTCAAACTGGTTGGTGCAGCAGGTTTAGTTATCGTACTGTTCCTGACTCTGGTCCTGACTTTGGGAAGCATCGGTGCAGATGATGAGAAGAGTACCCAGACCGTTGAGGCTGTCACTGCCAACACTACGGATACAAAAGTCATCAAGGGTGGAGGCGTCTTCCATCGTTTTGTCACCTGGCGAAACCGTATCGTCAAGCATCTCGACAAAAAGGATGTATCACCTCTGGAGTACGACCTCGACAAAGATGCCCAGGTGGCACACGCCAATATTGCCATTGTTTCGAGCAACATCATCGGCAAGGGACCTGGACAGTCTGTGGAGCGCGATTTCCTGTCGCAAGCCTTCTCTGACTTTATCTTTGCCATTGTTATCGAGGAACTTGGCATCGTTGGTGCCGCTTTCGTAGTGTTCCTCTATATCGTGCTGCTCTACAGAACGGCACGTATTGCCAGCCGATGTGAGAACAATTTCCCTGCTTTCTTTGCTATGGGACTGGCATTGCTGCTGGTCGTTCAGGCATCGTTCAACATGCTGGTTGCTGTAGGTATCGCTCCTGTCACTGGTCAGCCCCTACCGCTTATTAGTAAAGGTGGTACTTCCACCATTATCAACTGTGCTTATATCGGAGCGATATTAAGTGTTAGCCGTTCTGCGAAAAAAAGAGCAGGAAATTTAGCCGTAAAAGAAATATAATTTGTAATTTTGCACGCAATATATAATTAAGGTATGGAGAAGAAGTTAAAAGTTATCATTAGCGGAGGTGGTACAGGAGGTCATATATTCCCTGCCATTTCCATTGCAAACGCCCTGAAAGCACAGTGCCCCGATGTTCAGATTCTGTTCGTAGGAGCTATTGACCGTATGGAGATGCAACGCGTCCCTGCCGCAGGTTATAAAATCAAAGGACTTCCCATCTGCGGTTTCGACCGCCAACATAAGCTGAAGAACATCAAGGTCCTGTATAAGATATGGAAGAGCCAACGTATGGCTAAGAAAATCATTAAAGACTTTAAGCCCGATGTTGTCGTTGGGGTTGGTGGATTTGCCAGTGGCCCAACTCTCAACACGGCGGCATCAATGGGTATCCCCTGCCTGATCCAGGAACAGAATTCCTATGCAGGAGTAACCAACAAGCTACTCGCCAAGAAGGCCGAAAAGATCTGTGTTGCATACGAAGGAATGGAACGTTTCTTCCCTGCAGAAAAAATCATCATGACGGGCAACCCCGTTCGTCAGGCACTTCTCAATACCAAAATCTCTCGTGAGGATGCTGTGAAGAGTTTCGGACTCAATCCCGCCAAGAAGACAATCCTGTTACTTGGAGGTAGTTTGGGAGCCAGGACTATCAACGTCAGTGTATTGCTTCATCTTGACCTTGTGAAATCTACCGACGTACAGTTTATCTGGCAGACGGGAAGCTATTACAGTGCTGCCATTGCCGAAGAACTGAAAGGCGAGAACATTCCCAATCTGAAGGTAACCGACTTTATTACCGACATGGCCACAGCCTATAAAGCTGCGGATCTCGTCATCAGCCGTGCTGGTGCCAGCAGTATTTCTGAATTCTGTCTGATTGGCAAGCCTGTCATCCTGGTGCCAAGTCCCAACGTGGCTGAGGATCACCAGACCAAGAACGCGCTCGCACTCTCTACCAAGAATGCAGCCATTCATGTGAAGGATGCCGATGCTCCTGCCAATCTGCTGGAACTGGCTGTCCACACGGTTAACGACAACAAACGACTGGCGGAACTCAGTGAGAATGTCTTGAAGTTAGCTCTGCCAAACTCTGCAGAAATCATTGCAAAAGAAGTTATCACATTAGTAAAATGAATATAAAAGATATCAAAGCAGTCTATTTCGTAGGAGCAGGCGGCATCGGCATGAGTGCCATTGCCCGCTATTTCCTCAAGAAGGGTCTGGTTGTGGCTGGTTACGACAAGACACCTTCCGATCTGACGCGTCAGTTGGAAAAAGAGGGAATGCTCATTCACTACGAGGAAAATGTTGACGAGATACCTCACGTCTGCAAACAGAAGGAGGTTTGTCTGGTCATTTACACCCCTGCTATCCCTGCAGACCATCAAGAACTGATGTTCTTCCGCGATAATGGTTTTGAGATACAGAAACGCGCTCAGGTGCTGGGCACATTGACCCAAGCCCACAAAGGACTTTGTGTGGCAGGAACACATGGCAAGACCACGACATCCACCATGTGTGCCCATATCATGCACCAGAGTCATCTCGACTGTAATGCCTTCCTCGGGGGTATCTCCAAGAATTACGGCACCAATTATATCCTCTCCGACTCCGACTACGTCGTCATCGAAGCCGATGAGTTCGACCGTAGCTTCCACTGGCTCCGTCCCTGGATGTCGGTTATCACCTCAACAGACCCTGATCATCTGGACATCTATGGTACCAAAGAGGCCTATCTCGAGAGTTTCCGCCATTATACTGAATTGATTCAGTCAGGTGGGGCACTGATTATCCATCGTAATCTCGAGATGAAAGAAAATCTCCAAGAAGGTGTACGCCGTTATGACTACAGTCTCACAGAGGGCGATTTCCACGCAGAGAACATACGCATCGAGAATGGAGAGATTACCTTCGATTTCATCTCACCCATTGAGAGCATCAAGGATGTGCAATTGGGCCAGCCAATTCCTGTTAACATTGAGAATGGTATCGCTGCTATGGCGATGGCACAACTCAACGGTTGTACGCCTGAGGAGCTGAAATACGGCATGAAGACCTATGGCGGTGTTGACCGTCGTTTCGACTTTAAGATCAAGACCGACCGTATCGTTTTCCTCAGCGATTATGCCCACCACCCGAAAGAGATCTACCAGAGTGCCAGGAGTATCCGTGAGCTGTATAAGGACAAGCATATCACGGCTATCTTCCAGCCGCATCTCTATACACGCACTCGCGACTTCTATAAGGATTTTGCCGATGCGCTGAGCCAGCTCGACGAAGTGGTGCTCACAGAAATCTATCCGGCTCGCGAGCTACCCATTGAAGGCGTTACCTCTCAACTCATCTACGATAACTTAAAGAAAGGTGTCAAAAAGGAGATGATCCGTAAGGACGAGGTGCTCAATTACGTGAAGAACCACAAGTTCGAGGTCCTGATCGTCTTAGGCGCAGGCGACCTCGATAATCAGGTTCCACAGATCACTGAAATATTAAATAGTAAAATCAAATAATAGCAAGAAATGACCATCAACTGGAAAAAATCCATGATTGTAGTCTGCGATATCGTCATCGCCACCTACCTGCTGCTCGCTGTGACTGCGTTTAACAAACCAGATGCAGCTACGTCGTGCAGTGAGGTAAAGATCGATATCAAGGCTGGTCGCGTAGAAGGATTCCTGAATGCCAGTGAGGTCAAGAACATACTATCAAAGGATAAGCTCTACCCACTATCCAAAGCCATGGGCACTATCAATCCCCGACAGATTGAGGAAGCCTTGGAAAAGAGTCCCTTTGTAGAGAATGCCGAATGCCACAAGACAATCAATGGGCACGTGTGCATCAGCATCCAGCAGCGCATTCCCGTCATCAGGGTGATGAATGCCAATGGAGAGAGCTATTACATCGATACCCATGGTAATATCATGCCTGAAGCCCGTTATGTGAACGACCTTATCATCGCCACTGGTTCCATCACAAAGAAATATGCACAGAGTGTGCTGACAAGGGTATCCAACCATATCATGGCCGATGATTTCTGGAAGAATCAGGTGGTACAGATCAACATCCTCGATAATGGAACGATGGAACTGGTACCACGCGTGGGTGACCATATTATATATTTAGGTATACCCAACCATATCGACCAGAAGTTAGAACGTCTGCGCAAATTCTACCTCTACGGACTCAACAAGGCGGGATGGAACAAATACAACTATATCAACGTGGAATTCGACAACCAGATTATCTGCAAGAGAAATAACAGAAAAAAGAACAAATAATTAAGAAGAGATGGCAGCAAAGGAATTTATTGTAGCAATTGAGCTCGGCTCATCCAAAATGACCGGAATCGCGGGTCAGAAGAACCTCGACGGCAGCATCAATGTATTGGCTGTTGTCAAGGAAAACTCTTCGTCGTTTATCCGCAAGGGAGTGGTCTACAACATTGACAAGACCGCTCAATGCCTCACCAGCATCATCAAGAAGCTGGAAAACCAACTCAAGACAGAGATTACCCAGGTCTACGTCGGTGTCGGTGGACAATCCATCCGAAGCGTAAGAAACGTGATAACGAAGGATCTGCCAGTAGAGACAATCATTACCCAGGACATGGTTATCGAACTGATGGATGCCAACCGTAACATGGTTTATCAGGATCAGGAGATTCTCGACGCTGCCGCTCAGGAATACAAGGTAGGCTCTCAATACCAACTCGATCCTGTAGGTATACAGGCCAATCGCCTGGAAGGTAACTTCCTGAACATCCTCGAGCGTAAGTCCTTCTACAAGAACCTCAACAAGTGCTTCGAGGCAGCAGGCATTAACGTAGCCGAAATGTATCTGGCTCCGTTAGCACTGGCCGACAACGTGCTCACTGAGGCAGAGAAACGTTCAGGATGCGCCCTTGTCGACATCGGTTCCGATACGACCACCGTATCCGTCTACTCGAAGAACATCCTGCGCCACCTGGCAGTCATCCCTCTTGGTAGCAATAATATCACGAAGGATATCGCCACACTCCAGATGGAAGAGAGCGATGCCGAGAAGATGAAACTCAAATACGGCTCTGCCTTTACTGAGAATAGCGAGATCGACAATGAACTGAAATACTCCATCGACGCAGACCGCCAGATTGAGAGCCGTAAGTTCATCGAAATCGTGGAAGGCCGCCTCGAGGAGATTATCGAGAACGTATGGTATCAGATTCCTTCCGAATATTATGACAAGCTCCTGGGAGGTATCATCCTCACGGGTGGCGGTTCGAATATGAAGAATATCGAGAAGGCCTTCAGCAACCACACGCATGTTGATAAGATTCGTATTGCCAAGTTCGTGACGCAGACCGTCATCTCAAACAACGAGGATATCAAGGCCCACAATGGCATGATGAATACTGTTCTCGGACTCCTCATCAAGGGCGATATCAACTGTGCTGGCAATGCCGTCGATCCTAACGGCGATCTTTTCAGCAGTCAGAAGCAACCAACGATTCACCCCACGAACGACCAGCGTCCTGCCCGTCAGGCTACGGATATCCCTGCTGGTGTCATCCGTACTGAGGCCGAGAAGCAGAAGGCTGAGGAGGAGAAGCGTCGTCAGCTGGAGGAGGAAGAGCGCATCAAGCGTGAAGAGGAGCTCAAGAAAAAGGAAGAAGAAGAGCGCATCCGCAAGGAGAACAGCACTTGGAACAAGCTGAAGAGAGGCATTATGAACTTCGGCAAGTCTATCGTAGAGGAAGAATAGGTTTAAGTTGATAGTTTAAAGTTTTTAGTTATGTCAGACAACAATATGAATATAGATATCCTTGACTTCGGAGCACCCGAGAAGGATCATAGCATCATCAAAGTGATTGGCGTTGGTGGCGGCGGTGGAAATGCCGTAAACCACATGTACCGTGAGGGTATACATGATGTGACGTTTGTGTTGTGTAACACGGACAATCAGGCACTCAACGACTCTCCTGTACCCGTTCATCTTCAATTAGGTAAGGAAGGTCTGGGTGCTGGTAACAAACCCGAGAAAGCCCGTCAGGCAGCAGAGGAAAGCATAGACGACATTAGGAATATGCTGAATGACGGCACTCGTATGGCATTCATCACCGCCGGAATGGGAGGCGGCACCGGGACTGGTGCCGCTCCCGTTATTGCTCGTGTCAGCAAGGAACTGGGCATCCTGACTGTTGGTATCGTCACCATCCCCTTCCGTTTTGAGGGCGACCGCAAGATCGATCAGGCCCTCGATGGCGTAGAGGAGATGTCGAAGCATGTCGACGCCTTGCTGGTCATCAACAATGAGCGTCTGCGCGCCATCTACCCTGAACTGTCAGTACTCGATGCTTTTGGCAAGGCCGACGACACTCTGAGCATCGCTGCCAAGTCGATTGCTGAGATTATTACCGTTCACGGACTGATCAACCTCGACTTCAACGACGTAAAGACCGTCCTGAAAGATGGTGGTGTAGCCATCATGTCCACAGGTTACGGCGAGGGTGAAGGACGTGTAAAGAAGGCTATCGATGATGCTCTGAACTCACCGTTGCTGAACGACAACGATATATTCAACTCTAAGAAGATCCTGCTCTCCATCTCGTTCGCAGGTTCTAAGGACGGACAGAGTTCCCTCATGATGGAGGAAATGAACGATGTCAACGATTTCATGGCGAAATTCGGCAACGACTTCGAGATCAAGTGGGGACTGGCTACCGACCTCGAACTGGGCAAGAAGGTAAAGGTGACAATCCTAGCCACTGGATTCGGCATCGAGGATGTCGACGGCATGGGCAATCACCTCAAGAAGCAGAGTCAGGAAGACCTCAACCGCATCGCTGCCGAACAGGAGAAGGCTGCTGAACGTCAGGACCGTCGCAACCGCTATTATGGCGGCGAGAGTAGCACAAAACGCTACAAGCGCCGTCCTAACATCTACCTGTTCCGTCCAGAGGATCTCGACAACGACGATGTCATCTCAGCCGTTGAGCAGACGCCTACCTATAAGCGTACCCGTGAAATCCTCGACAGCATCAACAGTCAGGCCAGTGGTGAAGACCTCGTCGACAACAGCGAAACACCAGCGAACACACAGGAGCCTGTTCAGGGCACCATCGTGTTCTCATAATCACTGATACAATTCCTGTAACACTCCTATCGACTTCATCTCCGGAAAATCCGGCAGATGGAGTCGATAATATATTAATGTGACCTCCAATAAGCGGTTACGCTCCTGATGCGACATGCGGAAAAGGTGCATCGTCGGATAGTCCATACGCATCATCAACTGCACCTTATCAGCCTCCTCAGGATAAAGAAAGTCGCGATGCACAGGCGGAGCAGGCAGGAACTCGCTCTCACGCAAGTCAAAATAGTCGCCTGACTGATAATGCTCCAGATTCGGATAGAACCCCAGAAAACGTGAAAGACGCATCAGAAATACCAGATGGAAATTGGCAAAGCGGTCGTCCTGACCATCGAGCCACAAGATACTGCTTTCCACATAGTCGTACAGCAGTTCGTTACGTTGCTCAGAGCGAAGCGCATAATAAAGGAACTCAGCCATGAATAGCGCCATCGAGAGTTTGTGGGGATGGAAGGGAATAGAGGTGAAAGGACTCGACAGCCTGACGTCCGACAGTTTCTGTAACTGCACCTTGGGTCTGACATCAGTTTCGATCTCCAAAAGCGATAAAGGCTGGAAAAACTGCTTCTTCATCTTCGACTTCGCCGTCTTGGGCATGCTGACGATAAACGACAATCTTCCGAACTGTCTTGTGAACATATCCACAATCATTCTGGTCTCACCATACTTGAGTGAATGGAGTACAATAGCCTGAGTTTTCGTCAACATACGAGTGCAAAGATACAAAGAAGTTAAGAGTTTAGAATTAAGAATTAAGAGTTTTTAAGACGTTGAGTTGTTAAATATGTTTAATTTTGCATGTTTTCTTAATTCTTAATTCTTAATTCTTAATTAAACTCAGTACCTTTGCACCCGCTAAAAAAGGCAATGGTCCCTTCGTCTATCGGTTAGGACGAGAGATTTTCATTCTCTAAAGAGGAGTTCGACTCTCCTAGGGACTACATTAAATCCGTCATCTGCACAGCCAGTGCTACTGATCAGATCGGGAACGGTGGCGGAGGGTTTCTGAAAAGAGATCCGCCCAGGGCAGTCTTAGCGACGCAAGACCCATAAGCTTTAAATTAACAACAAAATTAAAATTAAAAAATGGCAAATCACAAATCATCAGTGAAGAGAATCCGCCAGGACAAGAAGAAGGCGCTTCACAATCACTACTACGCAAAGACAATGCGTAACGCTGTGCGCAAGCTGCGCGCTATGACTAACAAGGAAGAGGCTGTCGCTCTCTATCCGAAGGTTCAGAAGATGCTCGACAAGTTGGCTAAGACTAACATCATCCACAAGAACAAGGCAGCAAACCTGAAGTCAAGCCTAGCTCTGCACATCAACAAGCTGGGATAATAATCGACTATTATACAGACTTGAACCGCAACTCGGAAGGGTTGCGGTTATTTTTTGTAGTTTTTTAGCAGATAAACTACGTTTATCTGACTTTTTTTTCGTACCTTTGCAACCAAAATATACGAAGAAAGAAATGACAGAAGAACAACTGAATCAAGAACAGAACTATTCCGCGAGCAATATTCAGGTGCTCGAGGGACTTGAAGCCGTACGTAAGCGCCCTGCGATGTATATTGGAGACATCAGCGAAAAGGGACTCCACCATCTGGTCAACGAGACCGTCGACAACTCTATCGACGAGGCAATGGCTGGTTTTTGTACGCATATCGAAGTAACAATTAATGAAGATAACTCCATCACCGTTCAGGATAACGGACGTGGTATCCCTGTCGATGAGCACGAGAAGATGCACAAGAGTGCCCTCGAGGTCGTTATGACTGTGCTCCACGCTGGAGGTAAGTTCGACAAGGGCTCCTATAAGGTTTCTGGAGGTCTCCACGGTGTGGGTGTCAGCTGTGTGAACGCCCTTTCCACCCACATGCTCTCACAGGTATTCCGCAACGGCCATATCTACCAGCAGGAGTACGAGAAGGGCAAGCCCCTCTACGACGTGAAGATCGTTGGCGATACGGATAAGACAGGTACCCGCCAGCAGTTCTGGCCTGATGGCACCATCTTCACCACCACAGAATATAAATACGACATCATTGCCCGTCGTATGCGTGAGCTGGCTTACCTCAATGCAGGTATCACCATCACGCTGACTGATCTCCGTCCTGATGAGGAAGGAAATCTGAAGCAGCCCGAGGTGTTCCACGCCAAGGACGGACTGAAGGAGTTTGTGCGCTACGTCGATCGCCACCGTACTCACCTCTTCGACGATGTCATCTATCTGAAGACAGAGAAGCAAGGCACGCCTATCGAGGTAGCCGTGATGTATAACACCGACTACAGCGAGAATATCCACTCTTACGTGAACAATATTAATACCATCGAGGGTGGTACCCACCTGATGGGCTTCCGTGCGGCTCTTACCCGTACACTGAAAGCCTATGCCGATGCCGATCCTCAGATCTCCAAGCAGATCGAGAAGGCCAAGATCGAGATTGCTGGTGAGGACTTCCGCGAGGGTCTCTCAGCCGTTATCTCCATCAAGGTGGCCGAGCCTCAGTTCGAGGGTCAGACCAAGACCAAGTTGGGTAACTCTGAGGTAGCTGGAGCCGTTCAGCAGGCCGTAGGCGAGGCTTTGAGCAACTATCTGGAGGAGCACCCGAAAGAGGCCAAGCTCATCTGCGACAAGGTGGTACTCGCTGCCACAGCCCGTATCGCAGCCCGTAAGGCCCGTGAGAGCGTTCAGCGCAAGAATCCTATGACGGGTGGCGGTCTGCCTGGCAAGCTTGCCGACTGCTCCAACAAGGATCCTAAGGAGTGTGAGATCTTCCTCGTCGAGGGAGACTCCGCAGGTGGCTCAGCCAAGCAGGGTCGCGACCGTCACTTCCAGGCCATCCTGCCCTTGCGTGGTAAGATCCTGAACGTCGAGAAGGTCCAGTGGCACCGTGTGTTCGAGGCCGAGTCTGTGATGAACATCATCCAGAGTATTGGTGTCCGCTTTGGCGTTGAGGGCGAAGGCGACCGCGAGGCCAATATCGACAAGCTGCGTTACGACAAGATCATCATCATGACCGACGCCGACGTCGATGGTTCTCACATCGACACGCTGATCATGACCCTCTTCTATCGCTTCATGCCGCAGGTTATCCAGGGAGGCCACCTCTATATCGCTACGCCCCCACTCTACAAGTGTACCTACAAGAAGACCTCCGAGTACTGTTACACTGAGCAGCAGCGCCAGGCTTTCATCGACAAGTATGTGGCTGGCAATGGCGACGACAAGGCCCTGCACACCCAGCGTTACAAAGGTCTTGGTGAGATGAACCCCGAGCAGCTCTGGGAGACCACCATGAACCCTGAGAACCGCCTTCTGAAGCAGGTTACCATCGAGAACGCTGCAGAGGCCGATGAGATCTTCTCCATGCTCATGGGCGACGACGTAGAGCCCCGCCGCGAGTTCATCGAGAAGAACGCCACCTACGCCAACATCGACGCGTAGTCTTCAGGCATTACATATTTTATGCAGGATGGCCAATCAGCTATCCTGCATAATTATTTCAATAGGTGCGACTATGCATCTATTTCCTTTATCTTAGCACTTGTAATGATTAAAAAAACATAAAAGAATCCTCAAACCGTGCAAGATTTCAGTGCTTATCAGTTATATAGGAAAGAGCAATTAGAAAGCAAAAATGAAAAAGAACATTTTATTACAGACTTTA
>JAEETB010000378.1 GCA_016286575.1 Prevotella sp. | reverse complement strand
CCAGGTAACGAGACGTGGATCTCCGTTGGAGATGATATACGACAAGGGCACGCCGCTGACTACAGCTACAAAGACGGCAAAGAACTCTGCATGTATATAGGGCCTCAGCATGGGCTGCAGGCGCCCATTAGTGGTAATCATGCCTGCCACTTCATCGGCAAAGGGCAATAATAGTGCTATGACAAGTAAGGCCGAGACGATGACATAGTACAGATGATGATTGAACACACGGTTCAACGGGCTGCCATATACGGACTACCGACAGCGCATCGGGCGACACAAGATGACCTATTACAATGGAGTCGGCAATACTCCCCAATTGCGCCATCAGAGCTGTCATGACGGTCGCCAGGAAGAACGAGCCGAACATGTTTTTCAGAACATATTCATTACGCTGCATCAATTTCTGAACTTCTTGCGGAACACGGGTATTTCTTCCACAGGCTGGGCAGCCAGACATGCCTCAATACCCTTGCCGCCAAGCGGGTCGATGCCCTGTTCTATTTGCCTGCACAGTTCCATACGGATCTGGGCTGTCAGACATGTGTCGCCTTGTATCTCTCTGAACGCAAAAGTGCCGTCGGCATGCTTTTCCAATGCTTCTCCAGCAAAACAGGGCACACGACAATACCGACAATAGTCATGCTGGCCGCAGAGGGGAAACGCTTGCTTCTGATCGGCCTGAAGCATCTGCAGTCGCTGTGGGCTCATGATGGCCTCCCTGAGCGACGCATGATGCAAATTGCCAAAGGTGATGGGGATATTGCTGCACCCACTGACCACCCCACTGGGAGAGATGGTGATCACACTATTGGCAGAACAGGGGAACCCAGGCTTGCTGCCCAACTCGTAGCCGTCGGCTTTCCCATCGGTAGGCACATGAGTCTTCCCAAGCGGATCATTTAAAATGATACGCAGGGCTTCAGGACGTGTCTGCAGATGTTCAATCAAAGAGACATCGCCATCGGCACCAGGTATCAACACGCACGAGACTTCATTCTCAGCCCCCAGCTGGTGGGCTATCTCGCGCACCCCGTAATAGGTTCGGGTGTTCAGACGGAACACGGGTGTCTTGAGGTTCAGGGGCACAGGCCATTCAGCCATCTCCCTCAGCACCTTCATCGACTGCTCCCAAGATCCGCGTCGACGTGTAATCTGATCGTGTACCTCGGCATCGGTGCTGTAGATGGAGACACTCAACTGTCGGAGCCCCAGGCGGGCCAAACGGCGTATCTTCTCGCTGCTGTTGAGTGCCAGGGCGTTGGTGAACAAGCTCACAGCCAGATTGCGCTCGTGCAAATAGTCGAGAATGTCCCAGCAGTGGGGATAGCTGAACGGGTCACCGCCAGTGACGGTCACCTTAGGTATTCCTAATGCTACGACTTCATCGATGATACGCTTGTAGTCATCCAGCGTCAGCATGTCAGGGCGCAGACGGTGCTCTTCGTGTAGGTCACTGCGGGCCGCACCTTCGTTGAAGCAGTGCAGGCAGCGCTCACTGCAGGCATAGGTGAGTTCAAACGTCAGTGAGACACGAAGTTCCTCAGGTAAAGAGTTCTTATAGTCGTCCACAGGCTCATAGCCCATGGCGGTAATGCATGGCGGATTGTCTTTTCGGTACTGCTGCCACTCTTCGTCAGTGAACACATGGTCGTGAACGAGTCCTATAGGCATCAAAGTATCGCGACAGAACGCGATGACCTGTTCTTCGGTCGCACCGGTTACTGTTGCGATATGCACCGTGTCAATAGGACATTCCCTCTTACCTGCCAGTACCTCATTGACCAGCAGAGCCGATACGTCCTCAAATGTGTAGCATGTGCCGCGGGCCGTATTGTACATGACGGCTCTCTGCGCCTTGCGATTGAAAGCACCGCAAGTGTACAGGGGGCGAAAAATGGGCTTCACTTATCCTTATTTAGATTTAGTTGTTCATTTACTGGAGACTTTCTGATTGAAAATGGATTTTTGTTCATAATCTTAAAATTTTAAATGTTAATAAATCAATAGTTTAGCACGCAATTGTGTTATACACTTTTCCCTCACAGGGATAGATTGTCGGCCGCAAAAGTACAAATTATTTTTTGATTACCAAACGTTTTATGAAAAATCTATCATTTCTCATCGTCTGATTCGTGCATTTTGTCCTTAAAATCATGAAGTAGCACGATCTGCTCCCTGACGGCAACGGCAAATTCATCACAGTTTTCCAGAATGAAAGCCTTCAGTTCTGCGATCTCCTGACATTTCAAAAGGTGCATCACCATAAAGTGCAAGCCCTGCCCCTCGGCATTACGTCCAGCGCCTTCGAAGAAAGTCGCCTTGCCATCAAACAAATCCCTGTTGGAGCGCGCCCACGCTTACCGTCAGCAAGCCTGGTCATTAAGTACATCACCCGATGGCCGCCAATCTCCGCCACCTCGATAAAGTGAAGCACGTAGAGACGTTGCGCGTCGTTGTAAAACTCCACCGCAGAGTCGCCTCGTTTCCTTAACACCAGTCTTGAGGTGGCGTTGATCTTCGCTATTCCTTCTTCAGATACTGTATTCATTGTAATTCTATAAGGGTTTCTATGAGGCGTGGCTTGGCATAATCGTCGAGTTCTGATTCCTTAATCCATACGTAATCAGAGGGAAGTTCAGGCTTCTCGCTGACTTCCAACAGGTAGAAGTCTGCATAGAGGACGCGATGGGTGAGGACATGCTTGACATGCTGACGAAGGAGAATGGCAGCAGAGGGGACAGCAGCCTCGGAATCAACGAGCCAAGGCTCCCAAAGTCCTTGCCA
>JAEETB010000377.1 GCA_016286575.1 Prevotella sp. | reverse complement strand
AGATGTATGGGTGGATGTTTATGAACCAGCTGAAGAAAAGTTCTATCGAGGAGATGCGTCAGATGGATGCCAAGGAGCTGACAGGCAATGATGTGAACTTCCAGGCCTGTATCCCTATTATAGACGGCTACGTGATTCCGGAACCCATCTGTGACCTCTATGAGAAAGGCTGCTACAACGACGTGCCCGTGCTAATCATGCACAACAGCGACGAGGGAGCCGTAGATTATGACTCAGTGAGCGTAGAGCAATACGAGCAGCAATTCAGCCAGTTACCTGGCCAATGGGCTGACAGCGCGAAGGTTTATTACCCAGGCTCAACCGAAGAGGAACGGGTCTTCAGTATGCGCGACTTTACGCGCGACGTGGGTTTCGGATGGCCAGCCTATGCCTGGACTACCATGCAGAAGAAGACGGGTAAGAGTCCTGTCTATTCAGCTTACTTAGCACAGAAGTCGGATCGTACCGTCTATGCAAAAGGTAATCGACGGGGAGCAGCCCATGCTGACGATATGCTCTATCTGAAAGGCGCTTTCGATGAAGAGCCTGACAAGTATCCTCAGGAGAAGAAGGTGAGCGACCTGATGCAGCAGTACTGGGTGAACTTCGCCAAGACGGGAGGTAATCCTAATGGTGAGGGACTGCCCCACTGGCCCGTGTTCGAGGAAGGCAAGGCCACCGTGATGCAGTTTAACAACGGTGCATCACTGATAGAAACCCCCAATCAGGAGCGCATCAAACTCATAGATAATTTCTTGAAATCCATGCGCGTACCTCATTGATATCGCACACGAGAAATGTTAAATATTGAAAGAAATCCCGATATTTATTTGGAAGATATCGGGATTTTTTCATATATTTGCAGCCGCAAATCAAAAGAAAGCATGACAATCAAGTAACAATTATCACAAAACTCGGTAACATTTAGTATGCACTGGCTGTAAAAGGCCAGCGGGATCGTACGCTCTTTGACTTATTGGCACACAGACACGGTCGTTTTGTGATAGAGACTTCGCGTAAATCTCTGTGAACCTTACTGGACGATGGCCCTGCGGCCGTTGTCCAAATACCTCTCGCGCCTTTTTACTAAAGGCCTACATCAACTATTTTAGACATTTTAGATACCTTATTATTTCTTATGCAGAAAGATCAGAAACATCAGACAGACGAAGAATTTGAGTTATTACTGAAACAGTTCATTGACGATGCACTCGACAGTGACGACTCAGATGACAACCTCGATGACGACCTGGAAGATGACCTGGAAAACGAAGAATCTACAGAAAGTGATGATGAACCAATGCCAGTCGAGCTCGAACTTCCCTTTCCACGGGAAATCAACGAGAAGGTGGCTGAGGGCATGATGGCTTTAAACCATGACAAACACAATTTCCTCGACGATGTGGCATCCATTGAGGTGGATGTGCTACCCGGCTACGAAAAGGGATGGTACAGCGAGGGTACCATAGCCGTTACTCTAAGGGCGAAGCGTGGCGTTGACTTAAAAAGACACCACTTCACCTGCTTTATCTACACCGACACTTACTTCCCGATGTGTGTAAGTGCGAAAGACCGGAAAAAGGGGTGCATGCACAAGTTCTCTGACATCATCCCCTGCCAGAAGATCTGGCTTCCTGGCAAATATTTATTGTTCGTTTGCGACGAACTGGACGATACTCTGCAGCGTATCGATTTCTCACTCGACGACGAACTGAACGTGACCACTGGGGAACCTCAGCTCTGTTTGTTCTCAGGTGTGGAGCACACGATGACCTCCTGCCTCCAGACAGAAACAGGATGGGACTTTATGGCTGAGCGCCCGGGTATGGCCCAGTTCCGCTCCAAGGTGATGCGCGAGCGCCATCTGACCCTGTTCAACGAGTTCCGCAAGGAATCAGGACAGAAAGCGCTTCACCCCAACGAGAATCTTCTCATCTGTACGCGTAACAGCGATGTGACTCCAACAGTGTTGAAGGCTCTTCAGAGCCTGGTGGCCTACAACTATGGCTTCAGCTATATCGACTGTTCCACCCTCTTCGACCTTTCCCGCTCCAATCCCTATGAGCCTCTTGCCGAGCAGATAGGCGAGACTGACAGGAAGGTGCTTTGCCTCACTCGTATCAACGAACTGACGAGTTCCAATGGGAAGGTCATCATGCGGAAGATTATCGATCGTGTTCGCGAATCGGATGGGACCATCCCCCTCTGGCTTTGCGGTACACGACAGGAGATCGATGACCTCTTGGGCATCTTCCCCTCCCTCCGGCAGTTCTTCCGTAGCGACAGTTACATAGAACAAGAGCCCTACACGGCATTCGAGCTGGTACAGGCCTTCTTCGATCTGCTGAGAGAAGAGTGTCTGGAACCTGACAATATCGTCAGGAACCGACTCTCACGGGCTATTCTGCAAGGGTATGAACGTGGCACGTTGACCAACTGGTCGCTCAGTGACATCCGTCAGTTCATCACCGAGGACATCATCCCCCGTTATCTCGAGCGTGCCATGCCTCTGATGGAGGATGACGAGACCACCATGCTCGGCGAAGCGGATATCCCCTTTGAGAAACTGACTGCCGCAAGCTCCGCTTTCGACGACAGCATGCGTGAGCTCAATGCGATGATCGGCCTTGAGAACGTCAAGCAAGGCATCATGACGATGGCTAACCAGACGCGTCTCTTTATCGAGCGTCGCCGTCGCGGTCTCAAGACCAACAGCCGTCAGGTGTATCACTCCATCTTCACGGGTAATCCTGGAACAGGAAAGACCACGGTCGCCCGTCAACTTGGCAAACTCTACCACG
>JAEETB010000376.1 GCA_016286575.1 Prevotella sp. | reverse complement strand
TGTTTGTTCAGAGCATGAAGTTTATCGAAGCCCATCATGGTAACAAGCGCGACATCAGCGTGTATGGTCAGGAATACACCAACACCACTTATAAGCTGGCGAAGATGAACCTGGCTATTCGTGGCATAGCTTGTAACCTGGGCGAAATGGCTGCTGATACCTTCCATAACGACCAACATAAGGATTTGAAGGCAGACTTTATCATGGCCAATCCTCCATTTAATCAAAAGGACTGGCGTGCTGATAATGAGTTGGTGGATGATCCTCGTTGGATGGGTTATGATACGCCACCCACCAGTAATGCCAACTATGGTTGGATTTTGAATATCGTCAGCAAACTCTCAGCAAATGGTACAGCAGGCTTTTTGTTGGCCAATGGTGCATTGAGTGGCGATGGCACAGAGCTGGCTATCCGCAAGCAGCTTATCCAGAACCATATCGTCGAAGCTATTGTGATTCTACCTCAGAATATGTTCTATTCCACAAATATCAGTGTGACCTTGTGGATTTTAAACAATAACAAGAAGGCAAGAACTGTTGAGCAAAATGGCAAGATGGTGAAATACCGAAATCGTGAAAACGAGGTGTTGTTTGTTGATCTGCGTCAGTGGGGAGAGCCTTACGAGAAAAAATTTGTTCAACTTCCTCCCGAACAAATCCAAAAGATTGCAGAGAACTTCCATAATTGGCAGCGTGAGGGCTTTGAAGAAACTTATCACAATGAACCAGAATACTGCTATTCTGCAACTATAGATGAGATAGAAGCAAAGGGCTGGAGTCTTGTCCCAAGCAAGTATATTGAATTTAGGGATAGTGATGAGCATGTTGATTTTGATACGAAGATGAAACAACTACAAGCAGAAATGAGTGAATTGCTCCAGCAAGAGGAGGAGAGTAGCAAGGAGTTGAAAGCATTATTTGAGGGCTTTGGCTATGCAATTGATTAAATATAAATTAGGCGACCTAATTGTTCAACGCCGCGAGAAGAATAAAGACTATGACCTGCCGATTAGAGGCGTGTCAAAAGAAGGCTTTATTAAACCCAAGGTGGAAGAGGCTGATACGAGCATATACAATGTGTTCTATAAGAATGACTTTGTATTCAATCCGGCAAGAATGGAGCTAAATTCAATTGCATTAAATTTGGTTTTGGATAAAGCTTTATGTTCCTCTCTTTATGAAGTCTTTTATGTGAAAGACGAAAATGTGGTCCTTCCTGAATTCTTGAATTTGCATATCAAGAGAGATGAATTTGCAAGGCATTGCGATTATATAGGGTTAGGATCTGCCCGAGAATATTGCCGTTTTGCTAATATAGCAGAGTTTGATATTAAGATACCGTCTATAGAGGTACAACGTGAAATAGTTCAGGCTGACAGACAAATCAAACGTCGCATTCGTCTGAATGAGCAGATGATTGAAAAGCTCGAGGCCACAGCCCAAGCCCTCTATCGCAAAATGTTCGTTGATGGCATTGATAAAGAAAACCTGCCAGAAGGTTGGAGGATGGGAATACTTTCAGAGGTCGCTATATTAAAAGCTGGTGGTGATAAGCCAACTGAATTTTCCGAGGTGAAAACGGAGTTGTTTAATGTCCCTATTTATGCAAACGGAATAGAAAATAAAGGGATATTCGGATATACAACAAGCCCTGTTATTAAAGCTAAAAGTATTACGATATCTGCACGAGGAACAATAGGGTACTGCTTCTTGAGGAAAGAGCCATATGTTCCAATCGTCAGACTTATAGTTGTAGCTCCACATGATGAGGTAATGGCTCAATATCTTTATCATTATTTGGATTCCTCCAATATCAAAGGCTCCGGCTCAGTCCAAAGCCAATTAACGGTACCAGATATGGAAGGAATGGATATTTTGATACCGCCACTTCAATCTGTGAAGGATTTCAATAATAGAGTTGAAATAATGGATAAGTCCATATCAATATATGAGCAAGAAAACTCCAAACTCTCCGAGCTCCAATCCCTCTTATTAGCCAAGATGGGGAATTTGAAACAATGATATAAATTGCACAGAGTTGAATCCCTGTGCAGAAGAGGTCTTTGACATGGTGGCACCAAACAGGAAGTTCAGTCTTCTTTGTCCTTAGGTTGTATAAAGCCTATAGGCTTGCGAGGCTTGTCTTTATCAGGGTTAGCCTGTAATTCTGATAAAGCGATACTAATGGCATCGAGTTGAGCGCGCGTACTCTCATTGATGTCGTTTTGGTCGGCAAGGATGTCGTTCACCTCCTCCTTGAGTTTATATAGTTCTTGTGCTAAAGTAACGACCTTCTCTGGTAGAGTAGAGAAAGAGAGCATCTGCCTCATGGCAACAAATGCTCTTGTTATTTTAATACTCGTTTCATCAGCTACAGGACTACGAAGTACACTTGACAGCATCAAGGCACCCAACTCTGTAAAAGCATATGGCAGCGATTTCTTAGGTCTTTTCATCCTTGATGTCGTCACAAATTGTGATGAGATAAGTATCCATTCTTGCTCTGTGAGCTGGAACATGAAATCGTCAGGAAAGCGTCTTGCATTACGCTTGACGGTTTGATTAAGTGATCGGGTCTCTACTTCATAAAGCATTGCTAAGTCGAAATCAAGCATCACGCGCTGACCACGAACGACATAAATTTTGGATTGAATGATTTGTAATTCGTCCATAGTAATGTGGATTTAATGTTAATAATGTGATTTACGCTTGCAAAGATATGAATATAATCTGAAACTTCCAAATTTTCAAGAAGAAACTTGCGAAATGATAATGGTGTCGCTGTCGTAGAATGCAGAAATAAAA
>JAEETB010000057.1 GCA_016286575.1 Prevotella sp. | reverse complement strand
GAGCCTCTGATTTCTGTTGAGCAGAAACTCCTGCAGTCATGGCGAGAGCCAGCATGATAAAAATGACCTTTTTCATAATTTTCTTGTCTTGATTCTTAAACTATGTTGCAAATTTAGTCATTTAAGATGGAATACGAATAATAATGCGTAAATTTGTGCCAAGTTTTGAGAATTATTAGGATTTGCTTCAGAAACGGATAACAGCAGCGAACGTCAATGAGCAAATACAACAGCTCTATCAGACAGCATTTCCAGAGAATGAACAGATTCCCTGGGATGACTTGGTGCGACTGATTGGCGAAATGCACCTCGACTTTACAGCCTTTGATATTCACTAAAACAAAGTAACGACTATGGTTTATATGAATAAATACCAGTCAGATGACTACCGGCGTGAAGAGCTAATACGCATCATAGAGCATAGTGTGGAGAAACTGACTTTAGCCGAGTTGGAAGCCCTGTACTACGACATGTCTACCAAGTCGTATATTAACGACTGAACATCTTTTGATAAGCCAACCTCTCATCGCCTGAAAGCAGATAGATAATGCCGCAATAGGTGAAGCCGTGCTTCAGGATCTTGTGCTGCATAATCTTGTTGTCGCGATGAGTATCTATGCGGATGTTCGTATCATGTGAGAAGCAGAAGTCCATGATGCTGCTGAAGATGCCGTGAGCTTGCGGGTAGCTGGCTATGCGATGGACTACATGATAAGGTTGTGTGTCATCAAGCCATTCACCATCATAGATTTTGCTATATGTTGGTTCTGGTGATGGTAGAAAAGCAAAGTAGCCAACGACCTTGTCACCGTCCTCAATGACAAAGCCGCCGTTTCGTTCCATATCAGCAGTAATGACTGCCTCTGAGGGATAGCCATCGCTCCATTGGTGCATATTGCCGGACTGCCGCATTATCTTCTTTGCAGCATCCATGACCAGTATAATATCAGCCATATCCGATGGTTGGGCTTCTCTGATGATCCTACTCATGTTCCTTATTGTTTTATAAAATGAGGAAAGTCGGGTATTCCCGAACTACGTTCGCCTACCCGTAGCCTTTCTCCTAGTTTAGGTTCGTAGGTAAATCCCTTGTAACTGAAGGCAAGGAGGTCTTCGGGGGTGTCGATACAATTCTCAATGATGAACCGTGTCATTGCGCCCCGACATGTCTTAGCCCAAACAGCCTGAATCTTCAACTCGCTGCCTTTTCTGACGTAGAACAAAGGCTGAACGATTCGCACTTCCTTACGGACTCGCTGCCAGTCAAAAAGTTGCTGGTATTCCTCTGTTGCAAGATGTATCAGCGTTCCTCCATCCGCTTTCACAGCATCAATCAACAGATCAGTCAGGCGTCTCTTCCAGAATCCAAACATGTTCTGTCCCTCTCCACTTGGTAGTTCCACATTGCCCTCCATCCTATACGGGAGAATAGCATCCAATGGTCGAAGCAGTCCGTAGAGGAAAGAGGTAATCCATAACTTTTCCTGTGAATAATTGAGGTCATCGACATTCAGGGTCTCTGCCTTCAGATGTTTGTATGCCTGGCCATGATAGGCAAGAATAGCTGGCAGCTTCGCGCCATCATCAAAGAAGCGCATATACCGCAACCTGTTCTGAGCGGCAATCTGCTGACTACAGCCCAGCATTTCGGCTATCGTCTCAGCTGAATATTGAACCATATCCCTCGCAAAACAATCTGCCTCATTCTGGAAACGAGGTAATGACAGGCTAATGTCGGGGGATGACTTTACCTTCTTGCTCTGGCAAGCGTCTCCTTTCGTCGCCGAGCGGTCATTCATTATCTTTGCGGAAGCGAGTATTATCTGCATATTTAACTCCTACCCATTTAATTGTTCATCAGACAGTTTGCTTCTCTCGTTCAATCTTGCTCATTCCATTCTGCCATATTTCATTTGACTATCGTCGAATTCCTCCTCACTCGGCAAAGCTCAAACGGGTTTGGCTCTGCTCTCGCTCGTTCGTCATTTCTTCACCCTGTTTATCATACTGTTTACGCTTGCCTACGGGAGGTTCTGTCAAAGTGATGCGAACCACGGCTGTACGGGCAAGACTGCGGGCGATGGCATCATCGAAAGCATCCATGTGGTGAGGGAGGAAACGCTGACAGATGGCTCTTAATGCCTCAATCTTCTCCACGCGGTCTGTCACAATCTCTGCCTTACCGATGGCAGTTGCCGATTTGTACTGCAGCGTAAAGCTCCCATCTTCAGGGCCAATTGTAGGCGCACATTTGGTAACAGCCGAGAGGAATACCGTCGGACAGTGCGCTATGCAGTCCAACTTGTCACCCTCCAAGGCACAATGGAAATAGAAGGTTTTATCGTCTATGCGTGCCAATGACAGGGGTAATCCGTATGGACTCCCATCAGGTCGCGTCATGCTAACTGTTACGTATGGAGCCTTATCCAACACCTCCAATGCGAAGGCGGCATCCATCTCTCTGCTTGCTTTTCTCATAATCCTAATCTTCTACCTCGCAATGCAGGAATCCCATTTCCTTGGCCTTTTCCTCGTTCATCAGAAAGTAGATGGCCTCACCCTCATTGCAGAGTTCACCCTTGGAGTTGGTAATCTCTGCACTGATATAGGCAAGATTCCTCACTTGTTTTGAGACTTTTGCCCTGATAGTCAGCTCAGGCTCTGTCGTAGGAACTGCCTTGCGGAACTTCACATTCAGCTGAACGGTATAGCCGCTGGTTTGTAGCTTGCGAGTGACTACCCAGCCACACACTTCATCAATCAGCGTACTCAATATACCGCCGTGCATGGTATCTACCCAGCCTTGATAATTGTGCTCAGGATGCCAGGTACTCACAATATAGTCACCATCCTCATAGAACTCCAAATGAAGTCCGATGGGATTATCAGGACTGCAACCGAAACAGTTATACCCTTCGTGGTTGCGCCAAGGATTTATTATCTTCTTCATTGTATTTCTTCTAACGCTCCAGTTTCTGAATCAATGATAAAGCCACGAACCACGATATCCTTCGGCACCAACGGATGGGTTTTGATGGTTTCAACGGTCTTTCGGACGGAGGTCGGTGTGTCTTTGAAGCCCTCTAACCACTGGTCGAGGTCAATGCCACACTTGCGGATAGTGTCGAGTGTTTCATCTGTCACGCCACGGGCAATCATCTCATGGTGGAAGTGGTCATAGCTCATGTGGCAGGCTCCGCAATGAGAGTGCGCCACCACCATGATTTCCTGCACGCCAAGTTCATAGATGGCGACTATCAGGCTTCGCATAGCTGAATCAAAGGCAGAGATAACCAAACCGCCAGCATTCTTGATAATCTTAGCGTCACCATTCTTCAGTCCGAGTGCCGCAGGCAGCAGTTCTGTCAGTCTGGTGTCCATACACGAGAGTACCGCCAACTTCTTGTCGGGGTACTTGTCCGTCAGATACTTCTCGTAGCCTTTTTGAGCCACAAATGTCTTGTTGTATTCAATAATCTGGTCTATCATATCACAAAACATATTAAAACTGCGTGTAAAGGTACGAAAAAAGGAGAATAATTCGTAACTTTGTGCCCAATTATTAACAAAAGTTGATTCTTGTCACGACTCGGCCAATTCTGAGCAAGCTCATTTTGGCTCTCGCTGCTATAAAAATTTCCGATACTTTAATGATTTCAAGTGGTTATGGCATATATGAATATGAAAAAAAGTACTATTATCACAGCACTGACAGCCATTATGATGATGGCGGTCACTCCTGCATTTGCTCAGGAAGAAGACAATGGTGAGCACCAATTGTCCGGTTTCAAGAAGTTCAACGTGAGGGAGAACTTCACAGAGAACGGTTTCCAATGGTTCCACGACGCTGAGTTGCTTGCAGCTGGCGACAAGGAGAAGAGCAATGCCATGACCATCGGCTGGGGTGGCATCGGCACACTCTGGGGACGTACCGCCCTAACGGTCTATGTCGCTGAGAAACGCTATACTACACTGAGGCAACGATGGTGATTGAGTGCAAGATTATGTATGCCGCACCCTTTGACCCTCAGTATTTCAAGAGCGATGCGCCCAAGAAAATGTATGCAAACTTCCCTGCCGGCATCCACTCCATGTATATCGGTGAGGTTATTAATGCTTGGAAGAAATAAACACAAATATGAGAGTAAAAATTCAAACGATGCTTGGCGACATTGTAGTCCGCCTTTATGATGAGACTCCTATCCACCGTGACAACTTTCTGAAGTTGGTGAAGGAGGGGTATTATGATGGTGACGGGCAATACACCGTATTCGGAGAGGTCGAGGAAGGCCTTGATGTGGTTGAGATGATTCAGGGCACTGCTACCGGACGTGCTGACAGACCTGTAGATGACATCGAAATGAGAATGATAGCAATTGAATAATATGCTGGAAGTTGGATGAAAATGGGAAAGTTGAACTGTCTGGTACGGTCTTCTATTGGAACCATATAGATGGTGATACACAGGAAACCACCGTTATTGAAAACTTTCCAGATATTGATTCCTGTCTTGAATGGCTCAAAAGTGGTGGAAAGTTTGATTATATTGCATCGAAACTATAATATGGCAAAGCGTGAATACATACAGGCCAACAAGGACTGGCTGGAGGCGAAAGCCAAGGAGGATGGTGTAAAGGCTCTGCCAAAGGGTATCTTTTACAAAGTGCTGAGTGAGGGTAATCAAGACAGTGCGAAGCCAACGGTTCGCAGTATCATCACAGCCCACTATACAGGCAGAACCATCAACGGCAAACAGTTTGATAGCAGCCGTGGAGGTGTGCCTCTGGCTTGCCGCTTGTGTGACCTCATCGAGGGCTGGATTATCGCCATCCAGCAGATGCATATCGGTGACAAGTGGGAGCTCTACATCCATGCAGAAATGGGTTATGGCAAGTTATCTCAGCCTGGCATCCCTGGTGGTTCAACGCTTATCTTTGAAATTGAATTGTTGGGTATAGCATGACACTCCCTAAGTTCATCATAACTCTCGATGGCGTACTTCGTCTGGGTATGGTCAATCAGCATAAAGACTTGCTGAAACCGGGTGACCAGTGTGTTGGTGGCGGATATTATCGCTTTGATTACACATCGAATCGCATTATTCTCGACCGATCATCGTATGACTTTGGCAAACCGAAATGGCATCTGATAGATACGCTGAAAGTTCCTTCTGTCTATCGTGGCTTACGATTGGTATATCAGTACGATGACTGGTACCACGAAGATTTTGATGTCAGCGAAGAACTAAAGATTGAATACTATGACTGACTTTAACAGCATCTGGCGTATCCAGGACGAAATCCGGACGGTAGTCAATGCCGTTCTGGGAGAATGTATATGGAATCTCAGTTACAGTGAACGACGTATGGCTATTGAATTGGAGTTGACTGTCACACTCGATGATGATGCTATCGATAATCTCAGTTGTCAGTTCCCTATCGCTGCCGATTACGACGGAGTCGGTATGAAAGGCTCAAAGTTTGTGTTCTATCTTTGATACTCTTCCTCTATCAGAAAGATGATACTCATCTTCTTTGGCGAGGACGAGTATTAAGAGAGTATTATCTTTGTAACTAATTTAAAATCAGCGAGGTGTGAAAATAGTATTATTTTTGCACCTCGCTTCTGTATGCCTAAAAGTACACTGCGAACGTCCAGCGGAAATGCATCTTGCCCCAGGGGAAGGTAAACCTCATTTTAAATACATGGGAAATATCTCCCGACTCGTTTCTTATAATCAAGATATTCCTGTCCGAAATCCTTTTCCAGACGCTTTTCCTCACTACGGACTTGCAGGGTAAGCAGGATTACTTCTACCAAGAAGATAAGTAGCGGCAGGACAGACCAAAGCCAGACGAGAACACCCGCATCGTAGATATAGATACCCACGAGCATCGGATTGCGGCACAGACGATACGGGCCGCTGGTCATCAGATGTTTTGTTCGCGGAGCCAACTCATGGCCGTAGGCATCAAAGGGATTGCCCTTACCGACGATGCGCATATAGACGATGCTATAGATGCTGAGTGTCAGTCCGCAGACGGCGAGAATCGAACCGACTATGTACAGTACAGCCGAATCAGGTACGTATGGCCAGGGCCGTCCTGACACTAGCCACATCAAAGCCGGAATGCCAATCACAAAGATGAGCAGTCCCAACAGATAGCCGAATATGTTTGACCTGTTCATTAAATTTTCTTTTCTCATATTAATCATAGTCTTACACTCTTAGGACTGCTTGCTATCACAACTTCTGCAGCAATCGTGTCGATTGATCGTCTTTTGATAAGCCATTCTCTCGTCGCCTGACAGCAGATAGATGATACCGCAATAAGTGAAGCCTTGCTTCTCTGATAATCATGCTCATGACTGCTATTCAACTACCTCGATATAGAAACTGAACGGACGGAAACCGTCGTTGCAGCTGATCATTGCACTCATGGGATTCTTCATCCATCCATCGAAAAAGTTGCCCTCGCCCCGGGCCAGCGACTCCACAAACTCACGCATGGACGACCATGCTGACGGACACATTCCTTCAGGCTGCTGGCCGTCGACGGAAATCCATTGTTGTCCCTCCCTGACATCGCAGGTGTGCTCAATCGGATTCTCGTATTTCGCCATCAAATCCTCATAGACTGTCTGGCGAATGGCTGTGATTCTTACTTTATTCATATATCTATCGTTTCTCCCTCTTTGGTTATCTCCCAGAATGGAACCGGATGGCTCTCTCTGCTCCGTCATTTCAAAAATCTTATTAAATCAGAGGGCAAAGGTAGTCAAAAAACCTATATTTTTCGTACCTTTGCAGCGAATATTAGTATAGTTTAGTATTTATGGCAAGCGAAGAACTGAATATCGAATACTATGACTGACATCTGTAAATAACAGGCCTGTATTTAAAGAACGAGGAACCCCATTTCTGAGATTCCCCGTGAGTCCTTTTTCCCGAAAATATAATAGGGAAATCTCCTCAATACTCAAATATATTTGGTATTTCGCTCGCTTATTTGTACCTTTGCACCCGTTATGGTACAGCAAATAGAAATAACCCTGAAGCCAAAACGTCGTGGCTTCCATCTGGTGACGAGCGAGATAGTGAGCCAGTTGCCGAAACTGCCGAAGACTGGCATTGTGAATATCTTCACGAAGCACACCAGCTGCGGGCTGAGCATCAACGAGAACTGCGATCCGGATGTTCGCGTGGATATGGAAACGATTTTCAACCGTTTGGTTCCTGAGAACCGTCCTGAGTATGAGCATACGCTGGAGGGTGCCGACGATATGCCTGCTCACGCCAAATCCACGCTGAGTGGTGTCAGTATCACCATCCCCATTACCGGTGGTCGGTTGAACCTCGGCACGTGGCAGGGCATCTACTTCTGCGAATACAGAAATTACGGCGGCTCCAGGAAATTGGTAGTAACGATTATTGGAGAGTAATGACAAATACAATAGGATTATGAAGAAAATGATGCAATGGGTGATGGCCGCTACCCTTATTTGCGGCGCAAGCGTGTTTACAGCATGTTCGAATAATGACGATTCTGTCACAGAGAAGGGACAGTTGCTTGAAGTGTATGACGTGCAGGGCAGTGCGGGTAAGGCCCGACTGACAGTTGACGGTAAGGTGCTGTTTGTCACCGACGTGTTTGTCGGTAAGAACGGCCTTGGCAAGACGGGCGAGGGTGACGCTAAAACCCCTATTGGCACGCTACGTCCACTGAGTGCCTTCGGCATCAAGCCCAATCCCGGCACCACGATGCCCTATATCAACGTGACGCCAACCACCTATGCCTGTGACGAGGACTGTGAGTACTACAACAAAATTATCGACACCGCCGAGACCAAGCACGAATGTAAGGGTGAGGAGATGTACTCCTACCAACCGCAGTATAACTACGGCATCGCCACCGATTTCAATAAGGAGTGCATCTATCCCAATGGCAGTGCTATCTTTATTCATGTGAAAGGCTCGAAACCCTACACCGGTGGCTGCATTTCCTTCGACGAGGACCGTATGGTCGAGATACTGAAGAACTGCGACATGTCTCTGGTCATCAAAGTGATGGAATAACCTATACAAAAACGGATAATCGTATGATTTCCTCGCCATCCTGTTATAAATTATGAACCTTAATACTTTATGAGTCTATATCTAGCTGATAATGAAAGCAATGAGTTCTTCTATACCTACTTTTGATTAACCTACTTTTGCAGGACTTTGCAGGTGCGCAATTCTTAAAAACCTCGTTTTTAGGTATTGCGCACCTTATTTATTTGCCGTACCTTTGCCGTCGAATTTAAGTGTAATAAAAATGAGAACGACGACAACAACTCCCGTGGAGCTCAAGGTTTTGATGAACCACATCTACGAACTGAATAAGGGCGTGCGCCAGATGGTGCTATTCACTTGTAATAAGAAATATGGTCAGCAGGCCGTAGAGCGACTGGAAAGCCAGGGCATTCCCTACGTGTTGCAACCTGCAGGACAACAGAACCTGAACGTGTATTTCGGACGGCGCGAGTGTTTGGAGGCCATCCGGCTTATCGTCACCCGTCCGCTGAACCAGCTCACGCCCGAAGAGGACTTCATCCTCGGTGCCATGCTCGGCTACGACATCTGCGCACAATGCGAAAGGTATTGTAGGCGCAAGGGGCAATGTGAGGGGAAGTGCCAAGGCAAGTGCGAAGAGTGTATCAACAGCAATTAATAACTTCTTTAGAATAAATCATAAAATGAAAGCAACAATTGTAATCTATGGTTCCTCAACTGGAACCTGCGAGGCCATCGCAGAGAAAATCGCCTCGAAATTGGGCTGCGAGGCCCTGAACGTACAGGACTTGACAACCGACATTGTGGCCGCAAACCAGAATCTGATTCTCGGCACTTCGACATGGGGCGCAGGAGAATTGCAGGACGACTGGTACGACGGTCTGAAGATACTCCAAGGCGCCGACCTCAGTGGTAAGACCATCGCCATCTTCGGCTGTGGCGACTGCTCATCATATAGCGACACCTTTGTAGGAGGTATGGGTGAACTGTACAACGGTATCAAGGACAGCAGTGCCAAGTTCATCGGCAGCGTAGAGACCGACGGCTACACCTTTGACGACTCAGAGGCTGTGATTGATGGTAAGTTTATCGGCCTGCCCCTTGATGACATCAACGAGGATGACAAGACCGACACTCGTATCGAGGCCTGGATTGCTGCCATCTCTTCTAAATTGTAATCACAGGTATAAAATTCTTGCAAGTATGCAAGCGACCAAAGGTCGAGCGCATAAAGTATTTGTTTGTTTAGTGAGGTGGTTAGTCGGTGACGATCAACCACCTTTTTCAAAAAGAAAAGGATTATGGGACTAATAAAGAAACTATTCACTAACTGCGCCTGTCCGCAAGGACAGATGGGACGCGCCATGTTGAAGTTTATGAACCTCTGTCATGCACCACTGACAAACTGGGGACTGAAGCTTGTCGATATTCAAGACGGCTGGACGATGCTCGATATCGGTTGTGGTGGTGGAGCTACCTTGCAGCGTCTCTTGAAACGGAGCAGGGGAGCACAAGTCTACGGTATCGACATCTCTGAGGAGAGTGTGACAAAAGCCAAGAAAGTGAACGCCGAGGTGCTCGACAAACAGGTCTTTGTTACTCAGGGTTCAGCCGAGAAGCTGCCATACCAGGACGGGAATTTTGACCTTGTAACGGCTGTAGAAACGGTATATTTCTGGCCCAATCTGCCTAATTGTCTGAAGGAAGTGCGCCGTGTATTGAAGTCCGGCGGCAAATTCGCCATCATGGTGGAGGTGGTTGATGGTGACTCTATGTGGACAAACGTCGTGGAGGGCATGACGGCCTACTCGCCAGAAGAACTGAAGACGATGCTTGATAATGCGGGTTTCATTCAGACGGAGATTCATCGTATGAAGCCATCGAATGCAACTATCATCGGCGTGAAGCCTTAACACTATGCCTTGACTACGTCGAATCCCATCACTTATGGTTGTAGTAGCTGATGAGCAGGGCAACGCCTGTAAAAGTCAGGACGAATTCAAAGCCTACGATAAAGATGTACTGCATAATGGTAATGGTTTTATAAATTAGGTGAAATGGCGCAAATCCAGTTCTCTAAATCGTTAGAGCGACCAGAGGTCGAGCGATTGAGGTCGCATGTCGGAGCATCGGCATAGAGATAGTCGCCTACAATGTGTGCACCGTTCTCCCTGAGTTCGTGACAGAAAGCATCGGCATAGATGCCATTGTCGTGCCTGTTGCCAAGAGCCACCATAACGGCAAGATTCTTGCCGCTAAGGCTGGCCCCACGGAACATCTGACTTGCATACTGCCAATGTGGTGACAGATTGCCACCATCCTGAAACTCGACGGCAAGGACGAGACTCTGGCTGTTCTCGATCTGCCTGACGTTCATACTCTGGACGCTGACGGTCTCAGCACCCAACTTGTCGGCTATCTCCTCAGCAATAGCCTGACAACTGTCGTAAACGACGACGATTGACTCATGTTTCATAATCCCACAAAAATTAAGTTTCGCCTCACGCCCTTACATCGAGGGTCATTTGGCATGTTACCGAAAAAGGCTGGTCTTCAGACTTTCCTCCACTCCCAAGCGCCTTCTCAAGAATTCTCAATGGCGTTTGTGCTTAGGAGCCATAACGGAGTTCACTGCTGCGGGACAGTCGGAGATTCACACTCCAGTTCCCAATTAAGCACAGCTAAGTGCACCTTTACGGGCGACTCTTTTCAGAATCACGTTGCAAAGTTACAAATAATTTCTGAAAGAAATATGATTTATTAAAAAAAGTTTTTCCTGCGACGCGACTTCAATGTAACAGTCAGATAAAAAATTTTCTTTTATTTCGGTTAATTAAAAGAAAATATATATCTTTGTAGCCGTATTTGTAATTTAACTATTACCTAATTATAAGATATAAATATATAAGCATGGTGCTGATTTAATATGATAACTGAGAAGATTATATGAGTGTGGAATATATGTCTCAAGAAGGCTACGATAAACTTGTGGCTGAACTCCGTCAACTGGAGAGTGTGGAACTGCCTCAGGTGAAAGAGGCTATTGCCGAGGCCCGCGATAAAGGCGACCTCAGTGAGAACTTTGAATATCATGCTGCCAAGCGCGAACAGTCGCGCCTGTTGGGCAGGATACGCTTCAAACAAAAAGTGTTGGCCAATGCACGTGTTATAGACATGTCGAGACTGGCTACAGGCAGTGTGCAGTTGCTCAGTAAGGTCGAGATGACAAATTTGGCAAACAATAGCAGGATGACCTATACGATAGCCAGTCCCCACGAGGCTAATATCCGTGAGGGAAAGATTTCCGTCAAATCGCCTATTGCTCAGGCCTTGCTGAACAAGAAAGTCGGCGATGTCGTGGAAGTCCGGGTTCCTGCCGGTACGATTAAGCTACGTATCGACAATATTCAATTATAGATAATGACGAAACAACCTTCTGATGCAATAATCTAGAGGTTGTTTCGTTATTATAATGTGTATAAAGGTTGTGCTATAGTATGCCTGTTGCTGCTTTCTTCTATCAAAGGATGGGCGCAGTATGATGTTTCTTTCGGCCATTATTGGGCGATGGAACCGTCATTTAATCCTGCGTCAGTAGGCAAAGAGGCCAAGTTGAATGTGGCAGCGGCCTATGCCATTCAGATGGCGGGTTTCGAACATAATCCTAACACCATGTATGCCGGTGCTGATATGCCTTTCTATCTACTTGGTTCTTATCATGGAGTGGGTATTCAGTTCATGAATGATGCTATCGGTGCTTTTACCCATAAGCGTTTTGGATTGCAGTATGCTTTCCAACGCCATTTGTTTGGAGGCAAACTGAGCCTAGGTGCTCAGGCTGCCATGGTTAGTGAGAATCTGGATGGCAGCAAGTTGGATTATACTGATTCAGGCGATCCGGCCTTTACGACATCTTCTGTGAACGGAACGGGGTTTGACCTCAGTCTTGGTCTTTATTATCTGCATCGCAGCTGGTATGTGGGAATATCTGCATTGCATCTCAACTCCCCCAAGGTGGAACTGGGAGAAACAAACGAATTAAACATCTCACCAACATATTATTTAACGGGTGGATACAATATTCGGCTGACTCATCCGTTTTTAACTATACAGACATCTGTTTTAGGACGTACTGACGGAGTGGCCTATCGTGGAGATGTGACTGCAAGGTTAAAGTACGAACATGAGAAGAGGGTCATGTATGCGGGCTTGTCATATAGTCCAACCAATTCTGTGACTGTCATGCTTGGAGGAAACTTTCGTGGAATTCATCTGGGCTATAGTTATGAGATTTATACCTCTGCCATCAGTATCAGTAACGGAAGTCATGAGTTGTTTGTTGGCTATCAGACAGAATTGAATCTGTATAAGAAAGGAAAGAATCTGCATAAAAGTGTAAGAATACTATAGATATATGGAGAAATTTAAAATAGGAATCTTCGCAGTTGCGACATTGTTGTTGTCAAGTTGCTTTGGTAGTAAGATGACATCGGCAAGTGGTGGAGAAGTGACTGGTACAGGGGGTAGGGCATTTACAGAACCTACACCCTACGGAATGGTGCTTGTAAAGCGTGGTCACTTGAAGATGGGTATTGAACAGCAGGACAGCCTGTGGGGAAAGAAGACTCCTCTGCGGGATATCTCCGTAGAAGGTTTCTGGATGGACGAAACCGAGGTTACCAATTCCAAGTATCGTCAGTTTGTAAACTATGTCCGTGATTCCATTCTTCGTGAGAGACTGTCTGAGTTTGACGAAACTTACAAGAAGGTGATAACAGATAAGGACGGCGAGGAGATTGGAACTCAGCTGAACTGGAAGAAAGCCTTGCCGCGTCGCCCGAATGAAGATGAGCAAGAGATTATCGATGCCATGTATGTGATTAATCCTGTGACTGGTGACAGGATGCTCGACTATCGTCAACTGAATTACCGCTATGAGGTCTATGACTATACTTCAGCAGCCCTGCGTCGGAATCGTCTGAATCCCCAGGAGCGCAATCTGAATACGGATATCACTGTGGACCCCAATGAGCAGGTGTGGATCTCAAAGGATACTGCTTATATCAATGATGAGGGCAAGATTATACGTGAGACGATTAACCGTCAGCTGACTGGTCCTTGGGATTTCCTGAATACCTACATCGTGAATGTATTCCCTGATACGACCTGCTGGGTAAATGATTTCCCCAATGCAGACAACGAGATGTATATGCGTTATTACTTCTCGAATCCGGCTTACAACGACTACCCTGTCGTAGGCGTTACCTGGGAACAGGCCAATGCATTCTGTGCCTGGCGCACAGAGTATCTGTTAAAAGGTCTGGGACCTGCAGCCCGCTACGTCCAGCGCTATCGTTTGCCGACGGAGGCAGAATGGGAGTTTGCTGCTCGTGGAAAAGATCAGAACGAGTTTCCGTGGGATAATGAAGATGTGGCCAGTGGCAAGGGCTGTTTCTTTGCCAACTTTAAGCCTGATGATGGAAACTATACGAAAGACGGTAATCTGATTACGAGCAAGGTTGGTATCTATTCGTCCAACTCTAATGGCTTATATGATATGGCTGGTAATGTGGCTGAATGGACCTCAACCATCTATACAGAGGCAGGTGTAGAGGCCATGAATGATATCAATCCGCAGTTGAAGTACAACGCAGCTCCAGAAGATCCGTATCGTTTGAAGAAGAAGAGTGTCAGAGGAGGATCATGGAAGGATCCTGAGTCGTATATCCGTTCGGCATGGCGTAGCTCTGAGTATCAGAATCAGCCTCGCAGTTACATCGGCTTCCGTTGTGTACGCAGTCTGGCGAATACTACCAGCGAGAAGCTCAAGACAAAGGGAAAGAAATGATTAAAACATAGAAGTTATGACAAGATACAGCAAATATAATTTCGTTTACCGCATGCAGAAATGGATGGACAGTGTGCCTGGCCAGACTTTTCTGAACTATGCCTATAGTTGGGGTGCATCTGTTGTAATCCTAGGTACGCTTTTTAAGCTTACCCACCTCCC
>JAEETB010000056.1 GCA_016286575.1 Prevotella sp. | reverse complement strand
TCATGATGGTAGAGAGGTCAAAGGATTACTTTGACGCATACTCTGAGAATTGTGACGGAATATACGCTGCAGGAGGTAGTATCGATGAAGTAAAGGCTGATGCAGAGAAAGCCATAGAATTGATCAAGAAGACGCTTCCTGAGAGTCAATGGCCGAATGAGATAAAAGGTGATTACGAGATAGAATGGAAGTTTGATGTGGCATGAATCATCGTGCTGTGCCAAGAAAGAAGCAGACTGAAAGGATTCCAGAGGGAATCCACGAATTTGCCCACGAACTATTGAGCATTACATTGTAGTTCGAGGCAATTATTTCTTAAAAGGTACCAGAAGACTGGTCGCGCGGCTCTTTGACACGAAAGGGTCAGGCACCACTGTGCCGCGAGGCAGCACAGATGGATGCCAGACCCTGTTGTCATCTGATTATTTCCTGACGAACTTCTTGTTGTTCTGAATGAGGATACCTCGCGATGAGTCATTGGCTGGTGTGCCGTCGAGATGATAGACACGAGCTGATGACTTTTGCTGTTGTGCTTGAGGGGCTTCAGCCATTCGTGTTGCACGCCCCGTCTTCTCAGCGAATTCAGCACGGGCCTTGGCCAATTGTCCGATGAAGCGTTCGTGGTTACGGATCAACTGGTAGAGCACGCTGCCGGCCATGCGACCTGCATCGACATCGCTCTGCCAATGGTAGCCGGCGATGACACGACTCTGTCCGAACTCATAACCGCGAGCCAGCAGGCCCTCCATGGCTTCATTAGACTGGTTGATGTCGGCCAGTAACAGGGCTGACGTCCATCCCAGTACGGTATGTCCAGAAGGGTATGAACCTTCGTTGCGATGTTTCTCCTCCTTCTCAGGCACAATGGTTCCTTCGTTGTAATAGGCGTATGGACGCTTGCGGGCGAACTGGGCCTTGGCGCCTGAATAGATGCTGTCGCAAGAAGCACAGACATCCTGCAAGATGCTGTAAATCTCAGGTGTACCTTCCTTCGTAATCTCGAGGCCGAAGATGCCGCCAAACTCATCGATGATGGTCTGCATGCTATAGACGGCATCGCGCTGGGCCTGAGCGCAACGTGCCTCGTCGAGGCGCATCAGCTTGCCCCAGAGATGCTGTGACTGGTCGGCAACGAACCGTGCTGATTCAAATTCGGGTGGTGCAGGCAGGATTTTCGTCATATCGGGCAACTCTGCCTTGGTGAAATATGCGTGTCCGTTTTTCTCGTCGCCGGCGGCTTGTACATGGGCTGCACAACAGAATATGACTGCTGCAGCCGTCATTCTCAGTAGATTCTTTTTCATCATTTTTCCTTTTTTGACTTATTTTATTCTTACTATCTATACATTACCTAAATACACATGTCTGACGCCTTCATTTTGTGCGATTTCCTTGGCGTGCTTCAACGTAGAGACGGGAGTCGGCGGAACATCCTCCATTTTGTAGCGGGGGAAGAAGCGGCTGAAGTGCAGGGGTTGGTCGGCCAGTCCGTTGTCCACTATCCAGCGACACATCCGACGGATCATCTGCATATCGTCGTTCACACCAGGGATAACGAGGTTCGTCAGTTCTATCCAAACGCCAGTCTCGTGCATTGCCAGGATGGTGTCGAGTACAGGCTGCAGATGCCCGCCACTGACACGCTGGTAGATGTCGTCTGAGAAAGACTTCAGATCGATGTTGGCAGCATCGAGATAGGGTAGCAGGTCTTTCAGCGGCTCCTGACACACATAGCCCGCAGAGACGAGGATGTTCCAAAGGCCGTTCTCATGCGTCAGCCGTGCGGTGTCAACGATATATTCCAGATATGTCAGCGGCTCTGTATAGGTATAGGCGATGCCTGGGCAGTGGTGCTCCAGACAGAGCGTAACCACCTCCTGCGGCGTGAGGTCATAGTGGCCCACGTCGGATGGCGACACCTGGGAGATCTCGTGGTTCTGACAGTTCATGCAACGGAAATTGCAGCCCGTGCAGGCGATAGAGAGACACTTGGTGCCAGAATGGAAGTGGTAAAGCGGCTTTTTCTCGATGGGGTCGATGGCCAGCGAACAGGGTTTGCCATAGACTAAGCTCCTGAGCACACCGTCATCGTTGCGTCGGCTACGACAGATGCCCGTCTTGCCATTTGCTATATGGCAATGGTGCGGACAGAGCAGACACTCCACCCGTCCGTCATCCAGCGTCCTATAGTATCTGCACTCCATCAGAATACGATCGCTTCATACACATACAACTCGGCATCCTTCCAGCCGTCCCAGCCGATGCCCGCCTTGTCCTGTGCACAGTGACCCACGAACTCCTCCTTCGTCCAGTTCACCTCGTCGGCCACCTGTGGCAGGAACGTGCCGCTACGGTAACCCTTGCGGATATAAATGCCATGCTTGTGCAATTGGAATTCATCCAGACTTTGTATGCGCCGCATGGGCGTGAGCACAGAGATCTCGATGTCTATATCGTCGAGTTCGTCCTTCGTAACAGGCATAAACCGTGGGTCTTCAAAGGCAGCAGCACGAGCCATCTCTGCCACAATCTCATGCAGGGGTATATCCTCTCCGAAGTGTCCGATACACCCGCGAAGCCGTCCATGTTTGTGCAGTGACACGAAAGCACCACATTTGGAATTGAGTGTCTTTGTCAGCCCACTGGGCTCCGCTATCCGTTTGCCGTCCAGCGAGTCCTTGATACTTTTATAAGCAATCTCTTTCAGCATCCGCTTCTCATCATCCGCCAAGGAGAACTCCTGAGATGCGCCACGAACAATCGCAAACGCATGATAGCCTACCACTCTGCTATGATCATGATCGTCGATATCACCAGAATTCTGATACAACAGATGCTTCACCTCGTACTGGCCGTCGATCATCATCAGCAGCGTAGCAATCGCCAGTTCACCACAGGCACTTGTAGCCAGATTGCGTACACCGCTGCTGGCATTTTCTCCCAGCACGGCGATAAACCGCTTTACGTCGCCAGTCTCAATGGCCTTGCCCGTTTTGGCATCCACCTCGCAGGCATCCTCATACGACGGATAATGGGAGAAATCGCTGCTCACGACGAACAGGTTCTCCTCCGTCAGATAGGGCTTCAGCGCCTCGGCCATCCGTTTCAGCTTGAGGAAGTCGTTCGTTGATATAATGATGGGTACGATGGGCGGCACCTCACCCAGTCGTCTCTGCAAGAACGGCAGCTGCACCTCCAGACAGTGCTCCCTGTCGTGCGCCTTGGGCTGATAACTGAAAACACTGTCGGCGGCTATCAGTTTCTGTGCCGTCTCGAGGTCGACCTTCACTTCTCCCAACGGGGTGGCATAACAGTCGAACGCCGTGTTCACCGATGCCCCGTCGAGCCACTCATGATGACTCGGTCCCAGCAGGAAAACCCGCTTGAACTGCTTGCCGTCGGGAATCGCCCGATAGGCCGCAGCCGCCACGTTGCCTGAGAAATAATAGCCTGCATGAGGCACAATCAATGCTGCCACATGCTCGTATTGCTTGTCCTTGGCGTGAAGAGTCAGGAAGCTGTCCACCTCCTCGCTCAACGCTCTTGCATCGCCCGTGTAGAATCGGTTTGCCTGTGTCGCAGGTCTTACCTTCGGCTCGTTCGCCATCTGACCGTTACATGTATTCATCATCATGATTGTAGCTATTATCGTTATTAACCTCATCATACTCATTATATAAGCGACGGCAAAGATACGAAAAAAACTTCGCAACTCGATGACAAAGAGAACTTTTTTGTAAAAATTTCCAAATTATCGTCCTATTATATGGAAAATATGATTATCTTTGTAACCTCAATATGCATGTAGGAATATGGCGAAGGAACAATCAGCGATCAAGGAGAGGCAGCGGACAGACCTGAGGGAGCCGCGACGCTATAAGGTGACCATCTACAACGACGACTTCACGACGATGGAATTCGTGGTGAAGATTCTGACGCTGGTGTTCTTCAAGAGTGAGGCGGAGGCGGAGACGCTGATGCTGCAGGTACACCACTCGGACAAGGCCGTGGTGGGCATCTACAGCTATGACGTGGCGACCTCGAAGGTGAGGAAGGCTACGACGATGGCGCGAGAGGCTGGTTTCCCACTTCGACTGACTGTTGAACCTGAAGAACTTTGAAATCGTATGGCAGAGATCAAACAGACGGAACGGGCAGGCAGAGTGTTGAAGGACACGATGAACTGCTGCAAGGAATACAGACATGAGTTCGTCATGCCGGAACACCTGTTGCTGGTGTTGACCGACGATGACTGCTTCAGCAGGATTCTCGATAACTTCTATCCGATAGGGACGTTCGCAGAGCGGTTGGAAGAAAAACTGGAGGAGGTGGAGACCGTCCCTGAGGGCCAGAACTATGAGCCTGAAGCTTCAACACAGATGGGACAGGTGATCGAGATGGCCTGTGGACAGGTGATCAACAGCAGTGCGAAGGCGCTGGACCTGCCGCATCTCGTGATGGGTATCCTGCTACTGAAGGAGTCGTGGGCCTGCTATCTGCTGAAGGATGCGCTGGGCGACAAGGAGGGCAACTTCATGAGTCAGCTGATCAGTGGCTATGAGTTTGAAGATCATCTGGAAGAAGAGACGGGTGAGCGCAAACACGAGGAAGCCTGGCGACGGCTGGTGACCTGTATGAACGACCTTTACAGGAAGCACAACCCGTTGATAGGCCGTGAGCAGGAGTTGGAGCGCACCATCCAGGTACTCTGTCGACGCGACAAGAACAATCCGCTGCATGTGGGTGAGCCTGGCGTTGGTAAGACGGCCCTTGTCTGGGGACTGGTGAGGATGATAGAGGAGGGGCGCGTGCCTGAACGCCTGAAGGGTAGTCGCATCTACCAGCTCGACATCGGAACGCTGCTGGCAGGGACGCAGTATCGCGGCGACTTCGAGAACCGTATCAAACAGATCATGGACGGCATTCAGGAGGAAAGCGACAAAAATATCGTCTATATCGACGAGATCCATACGTTGGTGGGCGCAGGTGCCACTGGTGAGGGTTCGATGGACGCGTCGAACATGCTGAAACCTTATCTGGAGGCAGGTTCCATTCGGTTTATCGGCTCGACGACCTACGAGGAGTATAACCGTCACTTCTCGCGCTCGAAGGGACTGGTGCGCCGATTCCAGCAGATTGACATCCCTGAGCCTACACCTGAGGAGACAAAGCATATACTGAGGCAGTTGCGTGAGCCATACGAGCAGTTTCACGGCGTGACCTACGACGAGGCGGCACTCGACTATGCCGTGGAGGCCAGCTATAAGTTCGTGAACGACCGTTTCCTGCCAGACAAGGCCATCGACCTGATTGACGAGGCAGGAGCTTCGTTAGAGGTGAGAGGCGAAGAAGTGAAAAGTGAAAAGTTTGTGACGAAGGCTGATATCGCTGATGTGCTGGCGAAGACGTGCAAGGTGGATGCGATGGCGATGAAAGAGGACGAGGACAACAGTCAGTTGGAGTCGCTGGCACCACGGCTATTGGCGAAGATATATGGTCAGGATGAAGCCATCCGTCAGGTGGTCGAGGCCGTACAGCTGTCGAAGGCAGGTCTGCTCGACGATAATAAACCGCTGGCCTCACTGCTGTTTGTGGGTCCAACTGGCGTAGGCAAGACGGAAGTGGCGCGTGTGCTGGCTAAGGAATTGGGTATCACGCTGTTGCGCTTCGATATGAGCGAATATACTGAGAAGCATACGGTGGCCAAGTTGATCGGATCGCCTGCGGGCTACGTGGGTTACGAGGACGGAGGTCTGTTGACGGATGCCATCCGCAAGACGCCTAACTGCGTGCTGCTGCTCGACGAGATAGAGAAGGCGCATCAAGACATCTATAACATCCTGCTACAGGTGATGGACTATGCCCGACTGACGGACAACAAGGGGCGCAAGGCCGACTTCCGCAACGTGATTCTCATCATGACCTCGAATGCAGGGGCACAGTATGCTGCCCAGGCCAATATCGGCTTCACAGGGAAGGTGTCTCGTGGTGAGGCGATGTTGAAACAGGTGAAGAAAACGTTCAAGCCAGAGTTCATCAATCGTCTGACGGGTACGGTGGTGTTCAACGATATGGACCGTGAGATGGCGACGCTGATCCTCAAGAAGAAACTGGGTGAACTGCAGGAGAAACTGACCGCCAAGCAGGTCACAATGACGCTGAGCGACGAGGCCTTCGCACAGTTGATCGACGAGGGCTTTACCCGCGAATACGGTGCCCGTGAGATGGATCGCGTGATCGCCCAGCGCCTCAAGCCGCTGCTGATGAAGGAGATACTCTTCGGCAGTCTGAAACAGGGTGGCACTGTTCAATTGAAAATTGATAATGGAAAATTGATAATTGTTAATTAAGTGTCTGTTTTTCAATTAGATAAGAATCTCTGGTTCCCTGATCCACATCTAGGTGAGGAAGACGGGTTGATCGCTGTTGGCGGCGACCTCTCCGTAGACCGTCTGCTGCTGGCTTACTCCCACGGGTTTTTCCCTTGGTTCTCGTTCCGTCATCGGCAAGAGCCGTTGTGGTACTGTCCGCTGCAGCGTTTCGTGATCTTTCCCAAAGAGGTTCACGTGAGTCACTCCATGCAGCAGCTGATCAACAAGCACCATCTGAAGCCTACCATCAACAAGGATTTCGAGGGTGTCATCCTGGGGTGTGCCACAGCGCAGAACCGCAATCAGGAGGAAGGTGCCTGGCTGGGGCCTAACATGATAGAGGCATATACAGAACTGCATCGCCAGGGTTTCGCGGCGAGTGTGGAGATATGGGAGGATGACCAGTTGGTGGGTGGTCTCTATGGTGTGAATCTGGGCAGGGCGTTCTTTGGCGAGAGCATGTTCTCGCTGGTGCCCAGTGCCTCGAAACTGGCCCTGATACATCTGGCCCGTATGCTTGAGGTTCTTGGTGGCAATATCATCGACTGCCAGTTCGAGACTCCTCATCTGCGCTCGATGGGCGGCAGATTCATTCCCTATGAGGAGTATATCAGCATCATCAGGTCGGAGTAAGCCCCTTAAAGGCAAAAAAATCTTAAATAACAGGGCATTCTGACTTTTATCTGCCAGATTTGCATTACCTTTGTCGTTGACAATTGAATTGTTATTTCTTAAAACTATTACAAGATGAAGAACAAAGATCTTTGCCTTTATGGGGCAGCTTTATTTGGAATGGTGCTGTTAACGGCATCGTGTGAGAAAATGAACCTGAGTGGGCGCTCGAACAATGCTGACGAAGGGGAGGCGAATGTGGTGGTACGCATCACGAGTTTTGAACAGGTGCCATTCAGTGCGTCGACGCGAGCGGCTGTCGGTGACGTCTGTAATCACTTGAACTTTGTGGTCTTCGACGAGAACGGCGAACGTGTGGACCAGAAGAACCAGGAGTTGGGCGACGAAGGCTTCGGCGAGGGACGGTTTACGCTGCCGTTGGGCAATTACCTGTTGGCTATCGTGGCTCATAGCTCGGACGGCAATCCCAGCGTGAACAAGCGTACGGCGAGCAAGAACGAGTCGATCTCGTTTACGAATGCCAAGGGCTATACGGACACATTCTTCGCCTCGAAGGGTCTGACGGTGGGCGACAGCGCCATCAACCTTGACATGAACCTGCGTCGTGTGGTGGCCAAGGTGAGGTTCGTCAACGAGGATGCCATTCCTGAGAAGGCTGACAGCATCAGGATTTATTATGAGGGCGGCTCAGGTTCGATCGATGCGCAGAGCGGCTATGGCAATGTGAAGTCGAAGCAGACGACGTGGTTTGACAAGCGAGAGACACCGTTTGAGATCTACACCATCCCCTGGGAGGACAATGCCTACCTGGAGGCGACCATCGGCGCGTTTCAGGCTGGCGAACTGCTGACATCGACGGTAATCGACAGCATCCCCATCCGCAGGAACTGCATCACGACCTGTCGAGGGGCACTTTTCGACGGGAAGGTGACAAAGGTGAGCTTTACCATCACGGTTGACGACAGTTGGGGTACGCCCATCGACTACCAAATACCCCCGAAATAAAACTTTTGAGTGGAAAATTTTGTAGTGTCGCGTAAATTGACTATTTTTGCACGCACAAATCTTGACTATCATGGATAAAAAGCAGACGAACGACACGCTGCGCAGGAATGTGGAGCTGTTGTCGAAACAGACTGAGAAAGAGGTGGGCATGATGCCCGCCACTGAGGCGCCGCTGCCTTCGGTTCAGACGGTGAAAGAAATCATCGTGCTGGTGAAGAACATCATCTTCCCAGACTATTTCAACAAGCGGCAGCCCGACGAGGCCATCAGGTCGTATTATATCGGCGTGCATATGGAGCAGTTGTATACGCAGTTGGTAAAGCAGATTGCGCACGGACTGCAATTCTGTGAGGATTGCGCAGCCATCCGCACGAAGGCTCAGGTGTACGACGAGGCTGAGCGGTTGGCCTTGGAGTTTATCGATGCCCTTCCTGAGATCAAGCGTCTGCTCTATACCGATGTTGAGGCGATGTTCGACAACGACCCTGCCGCACCTAACTATGGTGAGGTAATCTTCAGCTACCCTGTGGTGAACACGATGACGCACTACCGTATAGCCCATAAGTTGCATGAGTTGGGTGTGCCTGTCATCCCCAGAATCATGACGGAGCTGGCTCACTCGAAGACTGGTATCGACATCCACCCAGGTGCCCAGATCGGTGAGTATTTCTCAATAGACCATGGTACGGGTGTAGTCATCGGCGAGACAACCATCATCGGCAACCACGTGACGCTGTATCAGGGTGTGACACTGGGTGCGAAGAGTTTCAAATACGATGAGAACGGCAATATGCTGAATGTGCCACGCCACCCGATCATTGAGGACCATGTGACCATCTATTCGAATGCCTCGATTCTGGGGCGCATCACCATCGGACACCATTCAATCATCGGTGGTAACATCTGGTTGACGCACAGCGTTCCTCCCAATTCGAGAATCCTCCAGTCGAAAGCCATCGATGCAGGATTCACCGACGGAGCAGGAATATAATAGTGGTTAGTAATCTCTAACCTCTAACCACTAACCTCTAACCACCAAGAAGGCTTCCTATTCGGAAGCCTTCTTCTTTCCAAACTCTGGGTCGATCTTCAGAAGCGAGGTGACGATGTAGGTCATGGCGCAGGCGGCTACCACGATGAGGAAGAACGTGGGGTAGCCGACACTCTCTTGGAGGGCACCTGCAAAGAGACCTGGTATCATCATCGACAAAGCCATGAAGGCAGTGCAGAGAGCATAGTGGGCCGTCTTGTGCTCACCCTGACTATAATATATAAGGTATAGCATATAGGCTGAGAATCCGAAACCGTAGCCGAACTGCTCGATGAAGATACAGGTACCGATATTGATGAGGTCGGAGGGCTGGACATAAGAGAGGTAGACGTATACGAGGTCGGGTAGGGTGATGGCCAGTACCATAGGCCAGAGCCAGCGCTTCAGTCCATCGCGGCTGGCACAAATGCCGCCAAGGATTCCACCAAGGGTCAGTCCGATGACACCCACCGTGCCTTGTACAAGACCAAACTCACCATCTGAGAGACCAAGTCCGCCATTGCTGACCTTGTCAACGAGGAAGAGGGCACTGATCTTCGCCAGCAGACCTTCAGGCATGCGGTAGAAAAGCATGAAACAGATGCCCACCCACACCTGGGGCTTGCGGAAGAAGGTGACCACCGTATCGCGGAACTCGCATAGGATGTCGTTGGCTGTCTTTCGGCCACGATCGGCATCCTCAGAGGGGCGCGGCAGTACCCAGTTGTGATAGAGCCAGAAGGCGATGAAGAGGCCTGCCATGAGGTAGAACACGAGACTCCAGGAGTAGCGGATGGAGCGTGTGAGTACCTGCAAGGCTCCTGCGAGGCCGACAAGCAAGCCTGAGGAGAAGATGGTGGCGATGCGGTAGAACGTGGAACGGATGCCCACGAAGTAAGCCTGCTCGTGTTGTTCGAGGCCCAGCATATAGAAGCCGTCGGCAGCAATGTCGTGTGTGGCACTCGAGAAGGCCATCAGCCAGAAGAAGGCCAGTGAACCTTGTAGCCAGAAGTCGGCAGGGATGGTAAAGGCCACACCAGCCAACGAGGCGCCGATGAGCAGTTGCATGGTGATAATCCACCAACGCTTGGTGCGCAACATGTCGACAAAGGGACTCCACAGGGGTTTTATGACCCAAGGCAGATAGAGCCACGAGGTGTAGAGCGTAATGTCGGTATTTGACAGGCCGAGACGCTTGTACAGAATCATCGAGATGGTCATGACGGCCACGTAGGGCACTCCTTCTGCGAAGTATAAAGTGGGCACCCAGGCCCAGGGACTTTTCTTATTCATAGATTTGCTGTATTTTTGCGTTGCGATAATAGAAGAGGAGGATCTCGTCGTAGGTCTTGCCCTGCTCGCCCATGACGGCGGCACCTATCTGGCAGAGTCCTACGCCATGACCCCAGCCCTTGCCGTGAAGGATGAAACGATCGCCCTCGCGCTCCACCTCAAAGGCGGAAGAGAGCAGGTGGCTCTCGCTAAGAGCACGACGGATCTCGAGTTCCTTGCCGATGGTGAAGGTTTTCTTCGTACCTACAATCTTGAGTTTCCAGATACGTCCGCTCTTGCCTCGTTCGAGGGGAATGAGGTCGGTGATAAGGCCGAAATCGTCCTTCAACTTGCGATTGACGAGTTCTGAGAGTTGCTCCTGCGTGTATTCGACGGTCCAGTGATAGAAATCGGGCGTCTCCTGATCGTAATCGTTGAGCACCTGCGAGAGAATCTGTTTGTCGGAAGTGTTGCACCAGGGGTCGTGGACACTGACGAGATAAGGCTTCGGCGTATCTTCCCAGCAATACTGGAACTCCTCAGTGTCGCCACCACAGCACTTATGGAAGCGGGCGTCGCAGATCTCGCCGTCGTAGGTGAGAATCTGTCCACGCGTCTGACTGATGGCTTCTTCCACATGACAGTTGCGCGCATGGACGATGCCCTGATAACGCTGGCAATGGTCATCGGCACAGACATCGAAGATGGTATGGTCGTCGCGGTCGTACCAGCGGATGAACTCATCGTCTTTCTTGATGAACGAGAAGAAGTTGTCGGCACCATTCTCGTGTTGGCGGCGTTTCTCTATCTGGGCCAACAACCACGAACGGCTGATGACGGCATGGGCCTTCAGGAATTCGGGCGAGGCAGTGGCCGACATCTCGCTGGAGATGACGCTGGCCAGATAACGCTCAACGGGTAACTCGTTGATGGCAACAATCTTATCGGCCTCGACCACGATACGCAGAGTACCCTCGAAGGTCTGAGCCTGCTGACGCTCCCAGTGGAAGTTGACTCCGATGGTGACATCCTGCAACTCGAACGATGCATCGTCGGCCTGTGGTCTGAACGTCAGATTACGGTATTGGGTACCACGCCAAAGGATACCTCCCTCAGAGAACTCTACCGTTTGCGGACCCGTAATAACCTCACCTTTGGCCACGTATGGCTGATTCAGGGTGAAGGTGATCTTATCGGCAGTCACAATACCTACGGAGACGTTGGGCTCCTTTGAGTTGAGAGTGGAGAACGGAGAGTTGAGCGTTTGGGTGTTGGCAGTCTTCAAGCGGTCGATGAGCTGCGCGAGCTCTTCCTTATCCAGCGACACCTCTGCGAGGATGCTGAGGGCGCGCTCAGGGGTGAGTCGCTCGAAGTCCTCCTGACGAGGCGTAATAAAGAGGCCCGCCATATCGAGGGCGCCTGGAGAGATGATATACTGTTCGTCGCCCTCGGCATAGTAGCAGTCAGGACGATGCTTGGAGCGCAGGAAGACGACGGAGAGGTATTCATCGCGATAACGCCAGCTGACGATATTCATCATCGGCTCGACCTCATCGGCGCGTAACGGCATGGCCTCGTAGAGACGGCGGAACAGTTGTTCGTCGCCGTATTGCGAGCGGCTGCGGATAAGCATCGCAGGACAAGGATATTCCTCGATGAGAGAGATGTCCTCGTCGTCGTTGAGGCTGACGATTTTCGTCAGATGGTGGCTGAGCCGTTTCCATGACTTCTGGAGGGGTAGTGTGCCACTGGTGCCAGCCTGGAAATGGGCATGATCGGGTGCTGAGGCGCCACATTTAGGACCGTTGTAGAACACCATCAGCTCTGGGTACTCCTCGAGCAGCTTATGGATCTCTCCATAGGCCTCACGGATCAGCTGCGGCACATGCTTCACATTCGGAATGGTGAAGTGGATGGGCAGGATGGGGTAGGGGTTGACAAGCAGGTCGTATTGGCTGTCGATGGATTTCTTGAACTGCTCCTTGGGACGGTTCTGCTCGCAGAGGAAACAGGGCCGTTCAGCAAGGGTCTTCTTGTCGATGCTGGCACCTGTCGACACCATTCGGGCAGGATTCCACTGAACATGGAAAGAAGAGGCGCCGACCACGAGTTCGCGTGTCTTCACATTACGCAGATCGTGATAGCGTCGACGGGCATCGTCCCACTTCTCGAGCTGACGGTTGAAGAATCGCAGCAGGGGCGAGTCGTTCATCAGTTCCTGCTTGCCTTGTAGCATCTGCTGACGGGCACGTATCTCGAGGGTGCGCAGGCGGTCCTTATACAAGTTGTTGGCGTTGATCTTGTCAATTGAGAGGGCTGCGTCGCTGTTTCCAACCCATCGGCGACAGAGATAGAGTTCTGTGAAGATGCGTCCGATGCGGTAATGGCGTGAGAAAATCAGTCCCAGGGCATAGTCCTCGCCATAAGAGGTGTTAGGGAACTGTACTTGTCGCAGCAGGGGTGTGAAGAAGGCACGTGGGGCACCTAAGCCGTTGATGCGCAATGCATTGTTGGGGCCATTCTCGTCTGTCCATTCGGCATGATCGATCAGTCCTGGCGGCAGGGTGTTGAGCTCGAAATCGCACATCCGATAAGAGCCGATGACCATTGCTGCGTTCTGCTTATAGAAGGCGTCCACCACCTGTTGCAGTGTCTTGGGCGATGAATAGAGGTCGTCGCTGTCGAGTTGTACGGCAAAGCGTCCGCAGCGGTCATCGTTGATGGCTACGTTCCAGCAACCGCCGATGCCCAGATCGGTACGTTCAGGGATGATATGGATGAGACGCTCGTCGTGGAAGCCTTGTAGCAGTTCGGTCGTCTTGTCAGTCGAGTGGTTATCCACCACGATGACATTGTATTTGAAGCTGGCTTTCTGCGAAAGTACGCTGTTGACGGCGTCGCAGATGGTCTTCTCGCGATTGAAGACGGGAATGACCACTGAGGCCTCGACGTCGAACTCCTGCTCGTTGAAGTCAGGACGGCGATAGAACGAAGGGTCGATCTTCGCGCCGATCTCAGCCAGATGGGCTGTGGCAGCCTGCTCCATCTCGATCTGCACTTCGCGATTGCGTGGATTCACGTAGTCGAACTGCTTCACGCCCGATGCACGCGTATCTGTCTCCTCTTCGGTATAGAGTTTCTCGTTGATGTGGAAGATCTCCCCATGACGGCTCAGGAAGAGTCGGAGGGCATAGAGGCCGGCATGCTGATAGTCGTTCTCGCCGGCTTGTGTCGCAAACTCATGGAGCAATGACGTCTTGACGAGGCGCAGGCATCCGAAGTCGAAGTCGTCGCGGATGCTACCCAGATGGTAGTCGATGACGGGATGATCCTTGCGTTCGCCACCTATGATGTCGTAATGGTCGGCATAGACCATTGCCGCATCAGAGTCGGAAGCCACGCGGAGCATACGTTCGAGGGCTCCTTGACCCATAAGCAGCTGTCGAGGCTGTGTCTGCAACAGGGCATAATCGGCCTTGGCATTCTCGGCAATACTCATCAGTGTGTTGCTACTCGAGAGGTTGCCCACCACAATCTGATGACAGTCAGAAAAATCGGCAGCCTCTTCCTCGGAAAGCTGTTGGCTGACAAGTAGGAATATGTGTTGGATCGTCTTGCTGACTCTCAGCTGCCTAACGGTGTGTAGGGCGGTCTTGAGATCGTCGCAAGGCAAAAAACAATCAATTTTTTCTCTCATGAAGTGATTTTGTTTGTTTTATAAGGTGCAAATTTCGTAATATTTTCCGAGAAAACCAAAAAATTCGAGATAATTTTGTAACTTTG
>JAEETB010000375.1 GCA_016286575.1 Prevotella sp. | reverse complement strand
AGCTCTTAACTCCTGTACAACAAAATGCTCTAAAGCATGACCATATATATCAGTACCAGGCTGTAGTATCCTGCGATGCAGAAGATGATTGGGGATGGCCACATCAAAATAATAAAATTTAGGTGATGCCGCAAAGATAATAAAAAGTACTCAATGAAGCAAGAAAAATGCAGAAAATCTGAAGTACAACTCCCGAAATTATCCAAAAATCCGAAGTAATACTATTGTTTTTCGTAGTCACTGGGTCATCGTAGTCAGTCGTAGTCACTGGGGCTATGTCGACTGGATCAGGATCCACTGATCCACCACAATATGGTCGTCGAGTGCCTCGATGATAAGCTGGTGACTCCCTCTTGATAGGTGAACCGTCTGATGGCGCAGAGCCTGAGCACGAAGTACATTTCGCTTCCACTCCTCAGAACGAAACGGCTCCTTGAGCGACCATACCACTGCAGGCGTATCATCGACCGTTACCCGATATCTGATGTCACCGGCATCTACGGCATGCGTCGGAATCATGGCGGTGGTCAGTATGTAATCCCCTTCTTGGTCGATGGTAAAGCGATAAGTGAGCGTACCACCTTTGGGCAATCGTACAGCCCGCATCGAATGACCAAGCATCTGCACAGGCTCTGCACCGGCAGAGGCCTGCTGGTAATCGGCTGCCGACTTACTGACTATGATGTCAGTATCTTCTGGGGTGAACTGTGAACCCCGCACATCGGCAAAAACTGGCAACTGACGTGGTGCCGCATCCATCAGTCCGCGCCACTTCCCATTTTGTAATTCGTTATAATGGTTCGTGAGCAACTGTATTTCCTCATAGGCACGATGGCTCTCAGCAGAATCAGAGAGTATCTTACGACTCATGGCCGCTGCCGCATATACAGGATACTCGATAGCCGCAAAGAAGGCATCGGCCAACTCAGGACGGACACAGCTGCGACAATCTGCCACAACAGCCCCAATCCGCTCAAAGTCTGCGAGACGAGTAGCTGCTTCGCGGACTGTCATCCCAATACTATCGACGGGCGAGAGCCCCCGATGGAATAACTTCTTGTCGAGTTCCACCTGCGTCCAGCCCATAAACTCAGGGCGACGCTCACTACACAACCGGAAGAAGTCGTGCATCGCAGGGAATAGCCGATTGCCGGCCTCCGTACCGAACTGTCGGCAGAGCCATCGCCGGTAATGGTCGTTCAGGGTAGCGGCACTGACGCTGTTGATATCCCAGGCCAAATCGAGGAACAGCTCCAGATCGTAGCCTGCCACTTTCACGTCGTGTATATTAGCAATCCACAGTTTGCGGACATTGCGGTCGTAGGCTTCGTGCATCTCATTATAGATCAGTCCGGGCTGGGTGGTGGTCAGCCAGAGATAGTCGTGCGGTCGCCCCCAATAGCTAAGGTGATAATACACGCCGCCTCCACCTTGCCGCAGTTGTTCGCCAGCATCAGAGTAACGTGTAATATAACCATAGTTGTCATCGCACCACATCAGTGTCACGTAGCCGGGCACATGTAGGCCCATCTCGTAGAGTTGAAGCACCTCTTTATATGGAACAAACATCTGCGTCAACTGCGACGGGTCGCCAAGATGTGTTTTTAGCAGTTCCTGTTGGTCATCAATCACTTGCTGCAGGCCGTCAAACTTCTCCTGATTAGTCTGATAGCCTTCCATCGAACTGTCGTGGATGCCCCGCATACCGATGGTAAAAATACGGTTCCGGTAGTCCTCCACCTCTTTGAGTCGTTCAGCCCAGTACTGCCTCACAGCTTCACGATTGGTTTTGTAATTGAAACGCCCTCGCTCTGCAATGTTCCACTCACCGACATTATTGCGTAATAGTGGCTCACAATGCGAAGTGCCAATCACGATTCCGCATGAGTCGGCCACAGCCTTGGCGTCAGGCGTTTGGAAGAAAGCCACTGTCCCCTCGTGCATGGCAGGCCAAATGGTATTAGCCCGCAGGCGAAGCAACAGCTGGAAAATCTTCTTATAGGTCTGTGCGGCAATCGCCCCCTCATGCCCCGGGGCGAAATTCTTACAACTCCACGGACGCGTGCTCCAGTCCTCATCGTTGATGAAAATACCCCGATAAGCCACGCTTGGCGTATGCTCCATCGCGTAGCCGTCACCAATCGTTAGCTGCCTTTTCTTCTCGGGTATCAGATCGCCCCACCATATCCACGGCGACACCCCCGCCAGGCGCGAGAGTTCCAGAATGCCGTATGCCGTACCTCGGGCGTTATGCCCTTCTACATAGATTCGTCCGTCGCGTACAGCGATGCCGAATCCGTCGTCCGAGCCCTTGCCCTGCGCTATCACGATCGTGGCGTCCTGCATAGCCACGGGCGTGAATCCCGTCACTTGCCGCATATCGTCCTTCCACATCTCGAGAGCCGTCGTTACCACGGGATCCACTTTTTCCGGAACACTATAGGTAATAGGACTCTTGCCGTCAAACCACACTGTGGCCGAAGCAACGAGAGCGGGAAATACCAGCAATAATGTCAATAGCGATCTTCTCATTGTTCATTTATGTATTACTAATAACGTAGAAATAAACAACTTATTATGAAAATGATGCTAATAAAGATGAAACAAGCAGGAACAAATAATAATTCAAGTGTATGGAGAAACTTTGATATAAAAAAACGGGATAATGTGAATTGTTTCATAAAAAAGTTGTATCTTTGCACACGAACAATCTCCAAAAATGGATATATGAACACAATCAGACTTCGCTATTTGACGCTGGTGGTGACGCTCGCTGCCGTCATTTTCCTGTCTGGATGCGGAGGAAATACCAAAG
>JAEETB010000374.1 GCA_016286575.1 Prevotella sp. | reverse complement strand
GTGCAGTTCCACAGAAGTTCATGTCAAGAGATAAAGATAACTGGACTAGTGAACGCTGTTTCTTAGGTGATGCATATCCCAGCTTTACCAACTGGGTAAGCCGGCCTGATTATAAATTTAGTACTGGTGCAGATGGCGGCTATCTCTATAGCGGTTATCCTGGCCCAAGTGCAGGACTCCCCTTCTCAGAAAGCCTTAGAAACCAAACAGAGAATTTGGAAGTCACTAGAACCACATATCCATCTGAAGAAAGATCTGAATTAGTAAGAGTTGAATATACAGATGTTATGCCTGATGACTTTAACTTCTCGTCAGAAACGACACCTGGAGGTAATACTCAAGAAGGCGGTTCTGGCAACAATGGCAACAACGGCAACAATGGCAACAACGGCAAGACATTGTGGGCAAATGCAAATGGAACTATGCTAAATTGGGGAGGAGATATATCCATTGATAAGTCAAAATTCGCATCTGCTACCTCATCAAGCAAATTAAGGTTTTATGGTGAATGCACAAATCCTTCCAATTGGCAGATTTATCTAAAGGATCAGAATTGGTCTGATATCGTAGCTGCAGCAGGTCACTGGATATCAAATGATCTTAATAATACTGGATATGTAGAATTCGTTATCGGCAATTACTTATCTCAATTGAAGAATGGTGGAGTGCTTGTGCAAGGAAGCGGATTCAAATTAACACAAGTAGACTTGATCAGATAGTTAATTTCAAATACCTCAAATAATAAATTGTAACATTTTGAAGGGCGTCCGCGTGAGCAGACGCCCTTCTTCCTTTGAATGATTATTCAGTTTTTAGGACTTTTCCCTCTATTATGGAATTGATTTCCCGAATGTTTGCACAATGGTTAACTTTTATTAACCAAAAATCCTTCCTACCTATCTATATTTTTTGTACCTTTGCCAACGATTCATCATAATGGTGCATCGCAACAATGATAAGTTATTAACCATAGTATAAACAATTAAAATTTTAAAGTATGAAAAAGTATTTGATGTCAGGTGTTGCAGCCATCGCTTTCCTCGCTGCATTCACCAGCTGCTCAAAGTCTACTGATCTCTACGACCAGGGTGCCGTTGACGAGAGAAACAGACAAGAGCAGGAGAAGAAAGATCAGCAAAAAGTTGAGAACGTTCAAGCCGCTTATGAGAATGCATTTAAAAATGCATTTGGCACGCCCGCAGCCGGACAGGATTGGGGTTTCGGCGATTCCAATGCAGCTACTCGTGCCTTTACCCGTGCAAAGGGAGATTATGATGATTATATAGGCAATTGGTCTTCATCATTCGATTTCCCAGAGGATTGCGATGCCAGCAAATTCTTAGCTGCAGTACCTGGTGGCGTACAGAAAATGCCTGCTGATGGTGAAGTTAAAGGTGGTACATATTACATTGATAATACAACCACTAAAGTAAACATGAACACTGGCGCAGGAGTTATATATGTAGATGGTACCGTTGATTTATCCAGTGATGACTGCTTTGAGATAACCCAAAATACGGAAATCTATTTGGTAAAAGGGTCAAAATTTATTATTGGCGAACGTGATTGTCAAAAATTAAAGGCTATCATATATATTGAAAGCACAGCTACGCTTGAGTCTGCAAATCTTCTGAAGATGGACAACACATCTATGGTTTACAATCATGGAACTATTAATGCTGGCGCTTTTGAAGTTAACAATACCAGTTTCCTCTACAATGTAGGAACGTTAAATGCTCCTAATGGACGTGTATATGTTGCTAATAATGGTGCATCTATCGTTAATGATGGTACCATTATTGCAGGTAATGTTGAAGTTGCAGGTAGTGGCCATGTACAAAATAACGCTGAGTGGACTGTTAATGGCACAACAACTGTAAACAGCAATTCTGCTTCATGGGTTAACAACGGACATTGGACTACTAATTACTACAGTTATACTGCTGGTAGTGAAAATGTTATCAACAACTGTTTCTTGGAAGTTAAGGAAGATTTTGATATGAACACAAGTGCTAATGGGACTGCATGTTTTAAAATTGACGCTGGTGGTGGTGTCCTGACTAAGAATTTCAATGGAGGTAAAAATGGTACGCAATTATCCGGACCTTACAGAATCTTGATGGGTTCTAATGCAGTATTTAAAGTTACTGGAACAGCAGCCCTTGCTGCAAGTCAAGTAGGCACAGGTGACTATCCTGGCGCCCCAACTTATGGTTATGGATTCTATGGTGTAGGAGATGACTATGCTGTATTCCAGGCTACTCATATTGTTAAGGGACAGCCAGATGTACCAGGGGACAAAAAAGTTCAATATGGTGGCAAGTTGTATGTTTCAGCTGAAGACCATTTCGCATCCGAATTAGATCCATGGAACAAATGTGTCACCTTTAGTTTAGGTTTCACCAAGGAGAACATCTTTACAACGAACGCAGAAGACGAATATTCTACAGGCAAGCCCAACATCACCATCGAGGAGACTCCATGTAACCCAGGCTTTGAGGGCACCGAGACTGAACCTACAGAAGTACGCGTTATCTGTGAAGACCTGTTTGCAAACAGCGGTTCAGACTTTGACTTCAACGACCTCGTATTCGATGTAGTCTTTGGCACCAATGCAAAGATTATCATTCGTGCTGCTGGCGGTACATTACCAATTTACATTAACGGTGGCACCGAAATTCATGAATTGATGGGGTATAACACAAAGGATGAAAACGGATTACTGCCGATGCTTAATACAGGTGCTGCTGCTAAGGGCTTATATGGTGTTGACAACGCAGGCACCAAGGAAATAAATCTTGGCATCGCTATCAATA
>JAEETB010000373.1 GCA_016286575.1 Prevotella sp. | reverse complement strand
TCTTTCCATGTCACCAAGACCTTCATCGAGAGCCTATAAACTCTAAACATAAAAAAATGGAAGTCATACAAAGTTTCACTATCGACCACACTTGCCTGAAGCCAGGCATCTATGTTTCTCGCGAGGACAAAGGCTTTACCACCTTCGATCTACGCATCACGGAACCAAATAAGGAACCTGCCGTTGCCCCAGCAGCCATGCACAGTCTGGAACATCTGATGGCTACCTGGTTTCGTAACAGCCAGGCGAAGGAGGATGTTGTCTATGTAGGTCCTATGGGATGTCTCACGGGTATGTATATCATCATGAAAGGCTCATATACCGTTGAGGATATGCGCCGTCTCACCATGGAGTGTCTCCAGTGGATTCTCACGCAAGACCATGTACCTGCCACAGAGCCCCAGTCGTGCGGAAACTACCTGCTTCACGACCTCCCAATGTGCAAGTGGGAAAGTGCGCGCTATCTCGATCGCCTGCAGAACGATTTCCACAGCGAGTACACCAAACTACAGGTTACGCTCGAAGACGGCAAGGTCTTTGCCGACGCATAAAATCCATGATCCCCCGCCAGTTGGCGGGGGATCATGGATTGTTATCCTCGTTGGATATTGGCTTTCTTACGCTGATCGTGATCGAGAATCGTCTTGCGCATACGCATCGACTTCGGCGTCACCTCCACAAGTTCATCCTGCTTGATGTATTCGAGACATTCCTCGAGACTCATCACGGTCTTGGGAATGATACGGGCCTTCTCATCTGTACCTGACGCACGAACGTTCGTCAGCTGCTTGGCCTTGCACACGTTTACCACGAGGTCGTTGTCGTGTACATGTTCACCTACCACCTGTCCTGCATACACATCCTCACCTGGATCAATGAAGAACTTACCGCGATCCTGTAGTTTGTCGATGGCATAGGCGAAGGCGTTACCCGTATCCATCGAAATCATCGAACCATTCACACGACGCTCGATCTCACCTTTATAAGGCTGGTACTCCTTGAAGCGGTGGGCCATGATGGCCTCGCCCTGAGAGGCTGTCAGTACATTGGTACGCAGACCGATGATACCACGTGAAGGAATATCAAACTCAATATTCACACGCTCACCCTGACTCTCCATCGAAGTCATCTCACCCTTTCGGCGAGTCACCATGTCAATCATCTTCGACGAGAACTCCTCAGGCACGTTGATCGTCAGTTCCTCGATAGGCTCACAACGCTGACCATCGATTTCCTTATAGATTACCTGAGGCTGACCTACCTGCAGTTCATATCCCTCACGACGCATGGTCTCAACCAATACGGAAAGGTGCAGCACACCACGACCTGAAACAATCCACTTATCCGTAGAGTCCTCGAAAGGCTCCACACGCAGGGCGAGGTTCTTTTCCAACTCCTTCTCCAGACGGTCGTTGATATGGCGCGAGGTCACAAACTTACCTTCCTTGCCGAAGAATGGCGAATCGTTAATGGTAAAGAGCATCGACATCGTAGGCTCGTCAATAGCAATAGGTGGCAACGACTCCGGGTTCTCCAGGTCACAGATGGTATCACCGATCTCGAACTTCTCCAGTCCGATGACGGCACAGATGTCACCACAATCCACCGAGTCGGTTCTCACGTGTCCCATACCGTCGAACGTATGGAGTTCCTTGATCTTGGTCTTCTCCATCGAACCATCACGATGGGCGATCGTTACCTGCATGCCATCCTTCAATTGTCCGCGATGTACACGGCCTACGGCGATACGGCCCTGATAACTTGAATAATCGAGCGAGGTAATCAACATCTGGGGAGTACCCTCTATCTGTTCTGGAGCAGGAATGACTTCAATAATCTTATCCAATAGATAAGTGATATTATCTGTGGGTTTACGGAAATCCTCACCCATCCATCCGTTCTTGGCCGAACCGTAAACGACGGGGAAATCAAGCTGATCCTCGGTGGCATTGAGTGAAAACATGAGGTCGAACACCATTTCGTAAACCTCTTCCGGACGACAGTTCGGCTTATCCACCTTGTTAACCACAACAATGGGTTTCAGTCCTATCTGGAGCGCCTTCTGCAACACGAAACGCGTCTGAGGCATCGGGCCCTCAAAAGCGTCCACCAACAGCAGACAGCCGTCGGCCATATTGAGCACACGCTCTACCTCACCGCCAAAATCGGAGTGTCCCGGAGTATCTATAATGTTAATCTTCGTTCCTTTCCAATTAATTGATACGTTCTTCGAAAGGATGGTGATACCACGCTCACGTTCCAAGTCGTTAGCGTCCAGTACCTGACTGCTGAGATTCTGTCCCTCACGGAAGAGATTTCCTGCCAGCATCATCTTATCCACGAGTGTAGTCTTTCCGTGGTCTACATGCGCAATAATTGCGATATTTCTGATATCCTGCATATAAATAAAACTATTTTTGCGGGTGCAAAGTTACGAAAAATTAGGCACGGATTACACGGATTTCACGGATTTTTTCATTTTAACACGAAAAAAATATCAAAATATGCGTTAATCCGTGTAATCCGTGCCAATAATATTTGGTGGAATGTAAAAAATGTATTACCTTTGCAGCCGCATTTCGGAAAATCCGAAGCATTTGGCGACGTAAACCGCCCGTGATTAGGCTGGATGAAGCGTCCGAAAAATGTATTTGCGAACAACATTTAATCACATTATTAATTATGTATTTAGACAAAGCTAAGAAGCAGGAAATCTTCGGTCAGTATGGCAAGACAGCCACTGATACCGGTTCTGCAGAGGCACAGATCGCCCTCTTCTCTTACCGTATCTCTCACCTGACTGAGCACCTGAAGAAGAATCACAA
>JAEETB010000372.1 GCA_016286575.1 Prevotella sp. | reverse complement strand
AAGGCCGACAGATGCAGCAGGATACTAACAGCCAGAACTGTAGAATACCTCCTCATTCGGCTCAGGCATCTTGTTCAGGGGCACGATGATGCGCTTCATCCATTCGGGCACACCCTTGCGAGGATTCGACTCCAGCTGCTGCTGCCATTCCTCATCCGTCAGACGAGGCTGGTCGATAGGCTGGATAAACTCGCGATAGCTCAGTACGGAACCACGGGTCAGATACAGATAGCCGCCTATCTCCACGACAACGTAGATCTCATCGGCATCGCCAACGGCCTCGAAGAGGATTGACTTGTTGGGATTGTTGTCCGCATTGGCTGTGTAGACGTCGGCCACGATGGCCACCTTCTTGTCGGCTCCCTCCACATCGCTCCATCCATACAGGTCCTGGTTCTTCTCGCGAAGCAGGTCGAGGCTGATGTTCTCGAACGTGGCTCCGATATACTCGATCTGTCCGTATTCCTCGTCTGCGAGTTCCTTGCCTGCCAACTCCTTTTCGCTGACGCGCAGCAGGAATTCGGCTTCCTCGCGGATGCGCTCAGTGGCACCCTCCAGCTTCTCGGTCATCAGATTCTCATCCTTGAGCAGCTTGGCGGTATTGTTGAGCAGCTCGATGGCTTTCTTCCAGAACGATACGTTAGGCTCGACGTAGCCCTTCACGATAGGCTCTGGGGGACCACCTCCACCACACTCGGCTCCCATGGGCTGCTTGGCGTAGAGGATGGCATCGTGTTTCAGCTCTGCCCACGAGGCGAGGGCTGCGTTCAGGTCTTTCTTCGCCCACTCGGCGGTTCCCATGAAGTAGGGCAGCTTTGCGCCCGAGTCATTCGTGTTCATCACCTTCAGCGTCTCCATCCACTGGGTGATGATGGTCTCCTGCCAGTCGATCTCGCCCATGCGCTTCTTCATGGACTTCAGATTGTCGTCAAATTTCTTCCATTCGGTCTTCTCGTCCATCAGGATCTTCTCGGCAGCTGTGACGCCCATCGCGGCAAAGAAGTCGAGACCCTTCGGTGTGGCGCGCTTGGGAGGAACGTTTTCGTAGTCCACCATCTTCAGCAGCACCTCTGCATCGGGCTGATAGCGCTGAGGCATGACGCAGATCTTATTGTGGCTGGTCTTCTCGAAGGCAGGGCGGATACGGGTCTGCTTGTTGCCGATCTGCTCGAGGTTCTTCTTCAGCTTGTCCATCGCCTGCTTGTTGGTCAGCAGCTCCTCCATCGGCAGTCCTGTCTTGTTCACCTCGTCGATGACCTGTGGAATGCTCAGGTCGTCGTGCTTACCCATGAGGAAGGTGATGAACTTGTCCAGTCTGTCGTATTTCTGCTTGATGTTGGGGTGGTCCTTCATCACGTAGGCAATCATGACGGCTGCATTCACCTCCTCCTCGTGATTCATGCCGAAGGGCACACTCTGAAGCCACATCATACCCTCGAAATACTCCTGGAGCACATGGTTGCGCGTGTAGTGACCACGTGGACGGAAGAGGCTGTAGGCAAACGACAGATCCTTGAAATCGGTGATGAATCTGCTGGGGCCGTCAGCGTGATTCCTGACATGTGCTACCTCTTCAGCCACGAGCTCGTCATCGCCCGGATCGGGCGTCATGCCTGTGAAGAGATGGTAGGCCACGTTGAAGAAGCGAATGTTACGGGCAGCTGCGTCCTCGATGACCTTCTGACTGCTCTTATTGTAGATGGCCCTCATCTCCTTCATCATCTCGTAGCTGTAGTCGTACATCAGGGCATAGAGCTTGTAGGTCTCCAGCTCGCGCAGCATACAGTCGATATAGAGGTGGTAGAGCTGCAGGTAGAGGTCGGTGGTGACGAAGCTGGGGAAGTCGTTGTAGTCGTTCTGCTCGTACACCTGGAAGAGCTGGTTGTTGCGGGCAGGCACGATGCCGAAGCCGTCCTGTGCCAGCTGCTGGCTCAGCTGTGGGTCGAACTCCTTCAGTTGCGTGGGATTGGTCAGGTTGGCCATGTTCACGCGCAGACCTTCGTCAACAGCGAAGTTCTGTTTGATAAGCTCCTTCTCGCGCTCCTGCAGGCGACTGATAAACGCCTTTTCCTCATCATTGAACTTCAGGGCACCCGCCTCCTGGATCAGACGGTCGTAGTAGTCGTAGATGTCCTCGTTCTCCTTGCTGGGGAACTCGCTGTAGGGCAGGTTCTCGTCGAAGGCATACATCAGCGAGTCGTACCACGTGGTGGTCAGGAAGACGTCACGGATGTAGGAGTCCTTGAAGGGAAAGCCTCGCTGGGCAGCAGGGGCGTTGCGCAGCGTACGGACATCGGCCAGGGAGAGTCCTGACACATCCATCGCGTAGTCGATACTGTCTCTCAGCTGCTCCACATCGATCTGCGACGGGGGCACTGAGACCACACTTTGCTTCGGGCTGCAGGCCGCTATCAAGCCAGCCAGACAGGCCATCTGAATTAAGTTTCTTTTCATTGGCTAAAGGTTTTTATTGCTGTTTGCTTATCTACACCTTTGATGATATAGCGGTCGAACTTCATGCCGAAGCTTTCCCACCTGTAGTCCGACACCACATAGAGCGAGTCGGTGGTTGATTCCAGGGCTCGTATCCTGCCTAGACTGTCGCCCTCGGATGGAGCCACGTAGCAGAAGTCCTCGAGGATGCCGCCCAACTTCGATCCCAGCCACAGCGGACGGGCCTTCACCTGTCCCTTCGAGTGGGCTGCGGTCGATATGACCTGCTTGAAGATGAACAGCCTGCGGGCCTTCTCAGGGTAGAAGCGCGTCGACTTCACGACCCCCACCATCGCGTCCACACGTCCGTCGCCGTCGACGTCGCCCGTCTGGAACTGGTA
>JAEETB010000371.1 GCA_016286575.1 Prevotella sp. | reverse complement strand
AATCAGAGTTTGAGAAGCATCTAAGCATCGTGCAGATCCAAAACCGCTACCCTGAAATCGGTGATGTCGCCAAACGAATGGGCAGGCTGCCGGACGAGGAAGGACGCGCACGGCTGACTGTTCAGACAGGCGTGAGCCATCGGCTGGAGCACTCTTCAGGCAGCGACATCGAAGGTGTCACCATCGGGCGTGACCTCAATGCCCTGATGCCCTTCGAACTGGCACAATACTCCGATGCTGAACTCGAAGGGGTGTTTCTCCGCAAATATCTCACCAGCCGTTTGCAGGTGTTCCGCTACAAGTCGGAAATCAGCAAACCCTCACGGCGGCTACGCTCTGAGCGTGCATCCCGTCGCGGCCCGATGATTGTCTGCGTCGACAGCTCTGCCAGTATGTATGGTGTTCCCCAAAGGATAGAAGCCTCGCTGCTATCGAAACTGGAGGAAACAGCCGAGCGGCTTAACCGCGACTGCTTCCTGATAGACTTCTCCGTCGGAATCCGTCCTATAGAACTCCGTTCTAGGCGCAAGAAGCGCTCCATGGAGCGGATGGGGCTACGGCAGGAGGATGCTGAAAACTTCGAGAAGGGCTATTTCCCTTTTCTTGGCGGAGGAACTGATGCGCAGAAGATGCTGAACCTGACGTTCTATCTGCTGGACAACGGTGAAGACAGATACATGAATGCCGATGTCCTTTGGATAACTGACTTCCTGATTCCCAGAACCACAGAAGACCTGATGAAGCGGTTCAAGGACTATCAGGCCACCGGCACCAAGTTCTACGGATTCAAAATAACTCAAATGGGACAGGGCGAAAGCAATTGGGACAAGTATTTCGACAAAATCTACGAGGTGCATTACAAGCAGCCAAGGCGATACTAAACCTGTTTATTTCTCATATAGATAACTACAACAACTATTGTCGCGCCGAGACGGACTTCTGAAGGTGCAGCATAGTGCTATGACTGCGGTTCTTGCGTAAGGGGATGGCATTTAGAATCCGTTGAGTCGCGGGTACATCTTTTCACGAAACGTCGTCGGTCTCGATGGAAGAGCATGATATGCACATCCATCGTTTCTGGGACAAGCCGCAGAAAGCGACTGACAATGTTCCGTAGATGAACGCACGACACGACTTGCTTCTATGCTATCCCCTGACCTACGCTATAAGAACCTGTTGCACTCATGGCAGTATGCTGCACCGCCTGCCCGTCACAACTACGACATGTCCTAACGGAACAATACGCTAAATTCTTTCTCACTTTAATGATTATTAGCCGGATTTGCACGTTTTATGAACTTTTTCCTCAATTCTATAGCCACATTACAGAAAAAATGTGTAATTTTGCATCCAGTATGAAGCATCGAAGACTCGATAAGTACGTGACACTCTACACGGTCTGCAGGGAGGGTGGAAAGGTTATCTACAGCTACGTAGAGACCCTTCCGCAACATCGTCTGCAGGACAAAAGCCTTAAGGAGTTCTATCGTCAGGTCGAGGAACACGGCTACGATGTGATTACGCCCTCTGACAAAGATTACGAGCAGGTGGTAAAGGCTCTGAACGCCGTATCGAAGAAAGATGCGATGAACGACGAGATGAGTTCGTACAACCACTACAAGCCAGAGGAAATCTGTACTTGCGGACGCTGGATCTTTTTTGAACACATGCCTTATTACGACGAGAAAGAGCAGAAGGATATCGTCTATCGCAGTACGAAAAAGAAGAGTTCGGAAGCACAGCCAGCGAAGAGTAAGGAAAAGATGGCCTCTGTACGAGTTCCCGCATATCAAAAGGAGTCGGTGAAGCGGTTCTTCGACTGGCTCAAAGAAACCAATGCTTCTGGCGATTCCATTTTGGGTGCTGTCCGGGCTGCAGAATATATTCTTGAAGACAAAGTAGCCCAGGATTCAGCGCTATCTGAACAATATAAAAAAGACCTGGCACTCCTAAAGGAACTGGAGGAGAAATTACCCCGATTGTAATACTACAAAATTACAATATTCCCCCATCATATAAACACTGCTACGAACCAAAGACGAGGGCGGACGGCACGAAGAATGCGTTCCGCTGTCGATGAACTTGTACTTTTGGAAAACCCACAGAGTCTGGCAGTCATCTTTATCTTGAACGATGTCGGACTTGATAGGACGAGTACACAAGGTACACATCCTATCCTGCTTCACGAAGCACCGTCTGACAATGTTCAAGGATGGCTACCCGACACTGCGCCTTTCCGTACAAGTCCATTGCGACAGCGAAACCTTTGCATTCTCAGTGGCATCCACCCTTTTGAATCATCCACATTGCCCTGCTATCTTACATCGCAGAGACATACACCTTATCCCACCCGAGAAGGTGATACTCCATCCTGCTGATAGAGTCCTGCTGTCAGTATCAGCTGTGAGCTGAAAGTGATAGCAGGACACTACCAGCTGGAGCATGGGCGATGACACATACCTGACTGCTTGGAGAAGCACGGCTGGGCATCTACGGCGAGCTTCGAGCCTTCAGCTGTGGTTCTCAATCTGTCAGGCATCAGTCATCATTATGCCCATGCGGTGGAGCATCATCCTTCTCCCCCACCCTTCTTTTCACAGGTCTCTTTTTACTTGACTTCTACCATGAAAATGCTTGCGGACTTTAACAAAGGTTCTTTTATTGCTCATGTTAACGTCCATCCCTTCCCATTCTTACATCTATCATACAGCCCCCTTATTGACGCTTTTTTCTTGCAAAGGTAGGTCGAACCCAGGCAATGGTCAAGTACCGTGTACTATTTGGTAACATATTTTTCAGCAGCCTTCGTAGATTGCGCACAATCTATGTATTCCGAAA
>JAEETB010000055.1 GCA_016286575.1 Prevotella sp. | reverse complement strand
ATAGTCAAAGGGTGGCCGAGGCTGTGTTTGGAGCGTCGTTACGTGAAGGCGTATGCTTTACCACTGAGAATCTATCACGCAAGCAGATCGTGCCTCGTATCACCGCAGTACTTTAAATCAAACAAAGCAGACTCATTGAGAACCTTCCCTTGTGGGTTGTGATGCACGCATTTAGTAGAAGGAGCAAATTTATGACACAAAGGGGTCAGGCACTTCTGTGTCATTAAAAGAAAATCCCCGCAACTTGCGGGGATTCTTTTTACATGTCCTCATAAGTATCGAGGTATGTGACATGCGTGACGAGGTATTCCTCGACACCATGCTTGCCGTCGGCACCGCCGATACCACTCTTCTTCACACCTGCGTGGAAGCCCTGGATGGCCTCGAAGTGCTCGCGGTTGATGTAGGTCTCGCCGAACTCGAGTTCGCGGCAGGCCTTCACAGCGACGTTCAGGTCCTTGGTGAAGATCGATGATGCCAGTCCGTACTCACAGTCGTTGGCCCAGGCGATGACCTGGTCGATGGTGTCGAACTCGATCAGCGGAATCACTGGTCCGAAGGTCTCCTCGTGGATGATGTCCATATCCTGCGTACAGTTGTCGAGAACGGTAGCGGCGTAGAAGTAACCTGTGGTGCCTACACGCTCACCACCGCAGAGCAGACGGGCACCCTGCTTGATGGCGCGATTCACCTTCTCGGTGACACTCTCGAGGGCACGGGCCTCTACCAGCGGACCCATGTCGACGGTCTCGTCCTTGCAGGGGTCGCCCACCTTCACGGCCTTCATCTTGTCGACGAGGATCTTCGTGAACTCTGCCTTCACCTCCTTCTGTACGTAGACGCGCTCGGCATTGTTACAGATCTGACCGTTGTTGCCGATACGGCTGTCGACAATCCACTGGGCAGCGCGCTCGAGGTCGGCATCCTTGCAGACGATGGCTGGAGCCTTACCACCCAGTTCGAGCGACACCTTCGTGATGTTCTTCGAGGCGGCGGCCATGATGCTCTCACCGGCAGCGACTGAACCCGTGACGCTGACGATGTCGATCTTCGGAGAGCCTGCCATCTCGTTGCCGATGACGGAACCCTTACCAGTGACGATGTTGATGACGCCTGCGGGCAGTCCTGTCTCAGCGACGACCTTGGCAAACTCGGTACAGTTCTCGGGCGTGAGCTGTGAGGGCTTGATGACGATGGTACAACCGGCGATGAGGGCTGCACCGGCCTTGCGGGCAATGAGGAAGAAGGGGAAGTTCCAGGGCAGGATGCCTGCTACGACGCCGATGGGCTTCTTCGTGAGCAGGATGGTCTCATTGGGACGGTCACTGGGGATGATCTCTCCCTCGATGTGACGGGCGAAGGTGGCCATGTACTCGAAATAGGCGATGGTGGCGCCCACCTCGATCGAGGCCCAGGCACGGGTCTTACCCTGCTCGCGCATGATGATCTCGGTAAACTCCTGCTCGCGCTTACGGATACCCTCGGCCATCTTCAGCAGGTAGCCGGCACGCTCGATGGCTGGCGTCTTGGCCCAGGCCTTCTGGGCTGCGCGGGCAGCGTCGAGGGCACGGTTCACGTCCTCAATGGTTCCATCGGGCTGGCGACTGATCACTTCCTCGGTAGAGGGGTTCAACACGGCGATCCACTGGCCGTTGCTGCTATTGCAGAACTGGCCGTTGATGTACATCTGTAAATCTTTCATACGTTTTGTTTGTTTTGTTTTTGAATAAAGTAGATAAGTTTATTGTGATTCTGTGAGCAAAGTTAGTGAAAAAATGGTCAAGATTGCACCAAAGCGGTGCAAAAAAATATTAAATCAACTATTTTTCGCATTTTTTATGTAACTCTGTCCGCCAAATGGAGGGAAATGATCATTTATTTCCCCAGGAACTTCGTGTTGAGGTAGTTGTTGAACGCCTCCTTGTAGTTGTCGCCGATGGGCAGATAGGTGTCGGCATCCATGATGACGCGGTTCTTGTTCACCTCCTGTATCTCTTTCAGGTTGATGATGTAGGAACGGTGTATGCGCATGAAGTACGACGGCAGGTGCTCCTCGATCTTCTTCATCGAGAGGAGGGTGATCAGTGGCTTGGGCGTGCTCTTGAGGTGGAGTTTCAGATACTCGCTCATGCCCTCGATGTATCTGATGTCGGAGATGGCAATCTTCACCACCTTATAGTCGGTTTTCAGGAAGAGGGTGTCGTCTTCCTGCGTGCTCTCTGTGGTTACGGGCGCAGGTGAAGGTGTGGCCAGTCGTTCCTGCAGACGGTTGGCAGCACGACGGAAATCGTCGAGGCCGAAGGGCTTGAGCAGATAGTCGACGGCATTCACCTGGAACCCTTCGACGGCATACTCCGAGTAGGCAGTGGTAAACACGACGAGGGGTGGGGCAGCGAGCGACTTCACGAACTCCATACCGTTGAGGTCGGGCATGTTGATGTCGCAGAAGATGGCGTCAACCGTCTCCTGGTTCAGTATCTCCTTGGCCTCGATGGCACTCTGGCACTGGCCCGTGAGTTCGAGGAAGGGAATCTTCTGGATATAGGTCGTCAGCTGTTGCAGGGCTAACGGCTCGTCGTCGATGGCTAAAACTCTGATCATAGTGGTAATGTTAATTTGACGGAATATGTTTGGGGATCGTCGTTGATATCGAGCTCGTAGTTCAGACCGTAGATGAGGTCGAGTCGCTGGCGCACATTGGCGAGTCCCACGCCACCATGTTTCTCTTCTTCCTGCGGGATGCGCGAGTTATTGCAGGTGAAGACGAGGGTATCGTTGTCGATGTTGATGGCGATGTCGATGAACGACTCCTGGCGATAGCTGACGCCATGCTTGAAGGCATTCTCAACGAAGGTGATGAAGATGAGTGGCGGCACGTCCTTGTTCGGCAGTGTCTGGGCCACGTCCACCTGTATGCGCACCTTGTCGGTATAGCGCAGCTTCATCAGCGTGATGTAGTTCTGCAGGAAGCTGATCTCACGCTCAAGGGGCACCACCGTCTTGTTGCCTTCGTAGAGCACGAAGCGCATCATCTTCGACAGTTCGAGGATGGTCGACTTGGCCTTCTCGGGGTCGATATCCACGAGGGCGTGGATGTTGTTGAGCGTGTTCATGAAGAAGTGGGGGTTGATCTGATACTTCAGATACTCCAGCTGCTGTTCCAGGTTACGTCGCTCCAGCTCTTTCAGGTGTTTCTGGTCGTTGCGCTGCTTGAAGTAGAGCTTGATGCCCAGGTTCATGCCGAGCATCAGAACGACGATGATGAGGGCGACGATGTCGCGCTGTCCGAAGATCAGCGGCGGGTGCTGATTGCCCTCGCGCCGAGGCCCCTTTTCATGTCGAGACCCTTTTTCGTGACGAGGCCCGTCGGGACGGAAGGGCTCGATGTCGCGAGGAGGTTCGCCTGGCTCGAAGTCACCCTCCTGAAAACCTGGCTCGAAGTCGCCCTCCTGAAAATCAGGCGGCAACGGCGGTCGCTCGTGCTCGAATTGTTTCACCATCTCAGGGCGCGGCCCGCGATTGCGGAAGTCTGGACGGTGGTTGCACTGGTAGACCTGGAAGATGACGATGATGGCCACACTGAGACCCAGGTAACGCCACTTCTGCTGGTGGTAGATGAGCATGGGCGCCATCAGGTGGTTGTGGATGAGGAACACGAGGAAGAAGACGGCATACTGCTTCCAAACGGGGAAGATCTCACTCCAGTCGAAGTCTATACCTGTCTGTGCGCTGCGAACGGACATGCTCATCACTGGCGCCATGAACAGCATGGTCCACAGCACGATGTAGATAATGGTCTCTGCCCTCTTGTTTTTCTCAAATGCCATTTTCATTCCTTAATTGTTTTCGGAATGCAAAATTAAATAAAATTAAAAAACGGGGCAAATCCGTTCAACGAATGCCCCGTTTTGTTCAGCGAATCACTTTCCGGGTGGCGCCTTTCTCTTTGACGATGACGATGCCCCTGGCTTGAGAGCCTTGTGGCAGGCGTCGTCCGCTGAGGTCGTAGACAGCCCCTTCCTCGTTGTTGACGGTGATCACACGGCTGATGCCCGTTGCGGCATTCTCGATGACGTCGCTCGTGTTGAAGTCCTGCGAACCACCGCTGTAGCTGATGGTGCCGTCGGCCTTGATACAAACGCCGCCGTGACCAGTGATCTTCAGCGCGCCTCCCGTCATGTAGAAGTTGCCGGAATCCTCGTCCTCGTGGTCAGTGGTGGTGCCCGTCGACTTCTCGTCCTTCAGCGACACCTGTATACCGTCGTCGCCTGGACTTGTGATGTTCACCGTGCCACTCTCCATCAGGAAGTACTGGTTACAGTTGATACCGTCCTTCAGGGCACTCTCCACGTTAATGGTGCAGTTCTTGATCTCCACATACTCTTTGCTCCAGATGCCGTGGGCGGTTTTGCCGTTGACGGTGAGCGTGCCCTTGCCCTTGAACTCGGTATGCCCCTTGCACACGAAGCAGCCTTTCCAGTCGCCTCCAGCGCCGTCGGTGAGCGTGTTCGTGGTCTCGTTCTCGATGCGGAGGTTGATGCGCTTGCCGTTCTGGATATCGATGGCCGGCCCCTGGGGGTTGGTCAGTGTCAGCCCGTTCAGGGTTACGCTGGCCTTATAGCTGCCGCTGAGGTAGAAACTGCCGTCGGTGGTCGATCCCGAGAGAATGTAGAAGATCTCCCCGGGGGCATTGTCAGTGACCGTCTCCGCCTGAGTCAGTTTCACGTAGGCACGGTCGATCGATGCGCTCACGTAGCCGCTGATGTTGTCGGCGATGGTCACCACGGCCTTGTCGCCATCGTAGGTCACCTCTACGGTGTTCTTATCAATGGCATATACACTGCTGGTGAGAGCCAGCAGTGTCATCATGTTAAGCAGTCGTTTTGTGTTCATTTAGTTGCCCAGAGCCTTGTCTTTCAGTTCGTTGGCCTTGTCAGCGATGCTGTTCTTGGCATCCTCGGCCTTCTCGGCAGCAGCGTTAGCGACACCCTCTGCAGCATTGCCGATGCTTTCTACAGCCGAACTCAGACCGCTGACGATAGCGTCGGCAGGAGCCTCTGTCAGGGCACTGATGGCATTGTTGATGGTCTCGTTGTCACCTACGAACTCCTTGATCTTCTCAGCATTCTCCTTCAGGAAGTCCTGTACCTTGGCCACATAAGCCTTGGCAGCCTCGGGGTCGGAGGTCAGGATCTGCTTGATCTTCTCCTGAATACCAGAGAGCACCTCCTGAAACTTGTTGGCGTCCTTAGCGTCGATCTGAGCCTGGAGCTCATTGATGGTGGCGGCAGCCTCGTCGTCGGCGTTAATGGTTGCTACGACCTCATCTTCTGCTGCCTCTGCGGGTTGGGCAGGCTTACTTGTACATGCTGCCAAACTGATGGCAACGACAGCCATGACGGCAAAAAATACTTTTTTCATAAGCTTAAAATGTTTGTTATTTAATGATGTTTGTTCGCTCCATTATTGATTTTCGGCAACAAATTTAAGCTAATTTTGAATAAGTTATATCAAAAAAGCCCGTTTTTTTTATTTTTTTTAGTAATTTTGCAGTCCGTTTTCAAGATAACAAGATTAGAAGAGAAGAAAAAGATGACGACATTGACATTCAAACCCAAGCTGTTTTCGACCTTGCGCCATTACGATCGCAAGAGTTTTACGACCGACCTGCTGGCAGGTATCATCGTGGGTATCGTGGCTCTTCCTTTGGCCATCGCCTTCGGTATCGCTTCAGGCGTTACCCCCGAGAAGGGTATTATCACGGCCATCGTGGCTGGTCTGCTCATCTCCGTCTTCGGAGGCTCTAAGGTGCAGATCGGTGGTCCTACGGGCGCGTTCATTATTATTATATATGGTATCATCCAACAGTATGGGTTCGAAGGTCTCACCATTGCCACACTGATGGCGGGCGTGTTCCTCATCATGTTCGGCGTGCTCCATCTGGGCACCATCATCAAGTATATCCCATATCCCATCGTGGTAGGCTTCACCAGCGGTATCGCCCTGACCATCTTCACTACGCAGATCAAGGATCTCTTCGGACTGACGATGGCCTCCGTGCCCTCCGACTTCATCGAGAAGTGGATTGCTTATATCGGCTCTTTCCCCACGATCGACCCCTGGAGCGCAGCCGTGGGTATAGGCTCCGTCGCCGTCATCGCCCTCTGGCCGAAAATAGCGCGACTGAACAACGTACTGAGTAAACTGCCTGGATCGCTGATTGCCATCATTGTGATGACCATCGCCGTCCTGTTGCTCAAGCAATATATGGGCGTGACGAGCGTCGAGACCATCGGCGACCGCTTCTCCATCTCCAGTCAGTTGCCAGGCGCCCAGGTGCCTGCCCTCTCTTGGGAGGTGATCAAGGGTCTTGTGTCTCCAGCCATCACGATTGCTATCCTTGGCGCCATCGAGTCTCTGCTCTCTGCTACGGTGGCCGATGGTGTCATTGGCGACCGTCATGACTCTAACACGGAGCTCATTGCACAGGGTGTGGCCAATCTCGCCAGTCCCCTCTTCGGCGGTATCCCTGCTACGGGAGCCATCGCCCGTACGATGACCAATATCAACAACGGTGGCCGCACGCCCGTTGCCGGTATCGTCCATGCCGCCGTGCTGCTGCTCATTTTCCTTTTCCTCATGCCCCTTGCCCAGTATATCCCCATGGCCTGTCTGGCAGGTGTGCTCGTCATCGTCAGCTATAACATGAGCGGCTGGCGCTCGTTCACGAGTATCCTGAAGAATCCTAAGAGCGATGTCATCGTACTTTGGGTCACCTTCCTGCTGACGGTCATCTTCGACCTGACCATCGCCATCGAGGTGGGGCTCATCTGCGCCTGTCTGCTCTTCATGCGCCGTATGGCTGAGACTACCGATGTCAAGGTCATCAGCGACGAGATCAACCCCGAGGAAGAGGAGAGCGACTTCCAGCTGGGTAACCTCGAGCACCTCACCATTCCCGAGGGCGTCGAGGTCTACGAGATCAATGGTCCTTACTTCTTTGGAGCCGGTAACCGTTTCGAGGAGATTATGGGAGCCTTGCGCCACCAGCGCCAACATCCTAAGGTGCGCATCATCCGTATGCGTAAGGTGCCCTTCGTCGACTCTACGGGTATCCACAACCTGACGAACCTCTGCCTCATGTCGCAGGGCGAGGGTATTCAGGTCGTTCTCTCAGGCGTTAATGAGAAGGTGCAGGCCGTTCTCCACAAGGCTGGCTTCGACAAGATGCTCGGCGAGGATAACATCTGCTCTCACATCAATATCGCCCTGGAGCGCGCCAAGCAGCTGATATGATTGTCTAGGAAATCATATTCATAGATTATATGTTTGTGGGTACAAATATCCCCCGCTCAGTAATGGGCGGGGGATACTATATTTACTGCATATTGTATACGACTTGCATGAGTCGCTTGCCGAGGTCGTCGGCGAGTTCCATGGTCGGAGCCTCGCTATAGACGCGGATAATGGGCTCGGTGTTGGACTTGCGCAGGTGTACCCAACGGTCGGGGAAGTCGATCTTCACGCCGTCGATATCGTTGACAGTAGCTGAGTTGTCGTTGGCGAACATCTCCTTGACCTTGTCAAGGATGGCGTCGACATCGGTCTCAGGGGTGAGGTCGATGCGGTTCTTCGCAATCTGATAGTCGGGGAATGTGGAGCGCAGTTCGCTGACAGTGCATCCTTTCTGGGCAAGACTGGAGAGGAACAGGGCAATGCCTACGAGGGCATCGCGACCGTAGTGGCTCTCGGGATAGATGACACCGCCGTTGCCTTCGCCGCCGATGACGGCACCTACTTCCTTCATCTTCGTGGTGACGTTGACCTCGCCGACAGCTGCTGCCGTGTACTGGCCACCATGCTTCTCGGTGACGTCGCGTAGGGCACGCGTAGAAGAGAGGTTGGAAACGGTGTTACCTTTGGTATGGCTGAGGACGTAGTCGGCGACGCTGACGAGGGTGTACTCCTCGCCGAACATCGTGCCGTCTTCGCAGATAAAGGCGAGACGATCGACATCTGGGTCAACGACGATTCCGAGGTCGAAACCGCCTTCCTTCATCTTATCCATGATGCCTGCGAGGTTCTTCTCGAGGGGCTCGGGGTTGTGGGCAAAGTCGCCTGTGCAGGCGCTGTTGAGGATCTCGTAGTCAACGCCGAGTTGGTTGAAGAGATCGGGCAGGATGATGCCTCCCACGGAGTTGATGGTATCGGCGCAGACACGGAACTTGCGCTGCTTGATGGCCTCGCGGTCGACGAGCTTCAGAGCGAGCACAGCGTCGATGTGGCGCTTGTTATAGCTGTCGTCGATGGTGCAGGTGCCGAGCTTGTCGACTTCGGCATAGTTGAAGTCCTCGGCCTCGGCCATGCGGAGCACCTCGGCTCCGTCGGCAGCGGTCAGGAACTCGCCTTCGCTGTTGAGCAGCTTCAGGGCGTTCCACTGACGGGGGTTGTGCGAGGCGGTGATGATGATACCGCCATCGGCACCTGCCATGCGGACGGCCAGCTCGGTGGTCGGGGTGGTGGCGTAGCCGATATCAATGACGTCGTAGCCCATGCCCATGAGGGTACCGACGACGACGTTACGTACCATGAGGCCTGAGATGCGGCCATCGCGGCCTACGACAATCTTGCGCGTCTTTGCGTTTCTGGCAATGAACTGGGCGTAGGCGGTAGTGAACTTGACGATGTCTAATGGGTTCAGTGTATCGCCGGTAGGTCCGCCGATGGTACCGCGGATACCGGAAATGGATTTGATCAGTGTCATATCAGTATGTTGTTTTGTGATTGTTACATCTGGCGTTGGAATGTGATGACATAATAGTATGGCGTCACATTGCTGGAGGCGGTGGCATGTCCCTGGGTGTGGGGAACGATGAGGCGCACCTTGGCGCACTCTTCTTCGAAGGACTGGGGACGGCCCACCTTGACATAGGAGAGGGGCACGAGCCAGCCAGCGGGAACGGAACCGCCATAGAAGGTGTACATGACACCACTGGTGAACGAGGCCGTGAAGGAGGCGTTGTTGCGGGTGATGGTCATGACATCTGGGGTGTTAGCGAGGTTGGGCGTATCGTTCCAAGTCTGGGTCGTATCGTTGAGAATATTGTATTCGCGATAGCGGCAGACGAGCGTGGTGCTCTCGGTGGTGCCCAGACTGGTGCCGCAACCGTTGCGGACAATCTGCATGTAGACACCGTTCTTGTCGAACTTCACAAACTCGTTCTTGGATACGTTGGTGGTCATGCCTTGTTGCTTGAACTGGTCCTCGCTGATGACCACAATGGAAGAGTCGGAGATGAACTTCGCAATGGCGTTGCGCTCCTTCTCCTTCTTGTCGCCATAGGTCTCGTAGTCGTTACAGCTGGATAGTACGGCTGCGATGGCGATAAATATGAATAGTACTTTCTTCATTCTGCGTGCAAAGTTACGAAAAAGAATTTATTTTTGGCACGGATTGCACGGTTTAACATTGTTTTTTTGTTTATTTTAATCATTTCAGCCTATCAGTATAGGCTTCAATGGCTTTACGGACGGTGTCGATGGCTTCCTGCATGGTGCCGTTGATGCGTCCTCCGGAGGCATTGAGGTGACCACCGCCATTGAAGAAATCCTCGGCCATAAGGTTGCAGGGGAAATCGTCGACGGAGCGCAGGCTCACCCAGATGAGACCGGGTTTCTCGGTATCCTCGCGCAGCGAGATGGAGAGCTTAAGCCCCTTGATCTGCTGGGGGATGTTGACGAGACCCTCGGCATCGCCCTTGATGAAGTGGAAGCGACGGAGCTCGTCCTTCGTCAGCGTATAGAAGGCTGCATGGTACTCGGGCAGATAGACAAGTTTCTCGTAGAGTACATATCCCATCAGGCGGATACGGTCTTCGGAGTAGTTGTGATAGACATTGCGATAGATGCGGTCCTTGTCGATGTGCTTGGTGAGCAACTGGCTGATGATGAAGTAGATCTCGCAGCGGGTACTGTTGTAGAGAAAGCCGCCTGTATCTGTCATCATGCCACAATAGACGGGCACGGCGAAGTGGGTGGACTGCCCCTCGAAGGCACCCATCTGCCAGACGATACGGAAGATGAGTTCGCACGTGCTGCAGGCCTCAGGACAGGAGATGGTGAGGACGGCGGGCACCTCGGGCTTCAGGTGGTGGTCGATGAGGACACGATTGGCGGGGGAGCTGATGAGCGACTGCTCCATCTCGTCGACACGACTCGGGGTGTTGTAATCGAGACAGAAGATGAGGTCGGCAATCTTGAAGAGCAGGTCGCACTTCTCGCGATGCTTGTCGTAACGGACGATTTTCTGGGAGTTGGGCATCCACGTTAGGAAGTCGGGAAACTGATCGGGTACGATCATCGTGGGCTCCTTGCCGATAGAGGTTAGGTACTCTGCCCATGCCAACGTGGCGCCGATGGCATCGCCATCAGGGCTCTTGTGGCAGGTGATGAGTATGGTTTGTGCATTAGAAATCAGCTGGTTCATCTGAGCCAGCTGATCTTCATTCATAATGTCGATATTCATTTAAAACAGCTTATTAGGATAAACACCCTCGTCGACGAGCTGCTGGATGCGGGCAACGGTGGCTTCGCGGTCGGCGGCATAGGTCACACCAAACCACTTGCTGGTAGTGTCGAGCACTTCGACGGTGGCTGTGCCTTCGTTGATGAGCTTGTTGACCATCAGTGGGATAAAGAACTCGGCCTTCAGGTTCTCCATGTTCTTCGGATCGCTGAGGAACTCCTTGAAATAGGCCTCGCTGTACTCGAAGTAGTCGGGGGTGAAGCCCCACATGTTCATGGAGACGGGGGTGTTGTCGGCTACGGTGACCCACTTGCCCTCTTCGTCCTTGTAGCGGATGGGCTCGGAGGCTGCTCCAGCGTTGGATCCGTCCTCAGCGCAACGTACAATCTCCGTGCGCTCAACAACGGTGGTCAGATGGCCTTTCTCATTCTTCGAGCAGATGCCACGAGCGACGGTACCATTCTCAGAGAGGGTGTTGCCCACACGGAAACCTACCATCGCATACTGGTTCTTGGCGCCCTCGGGGAGGTCGGCCAGATACTTGCCGATGACCATAAAGGCATCGCGGTTGTAGAAGTCGTCGCAGTTGATAACGCAGAAAGGCTCCTTGATCACGTCCTTACCCATGAGCACGGCGTGGTTGGTTCCCCAAGGCTTCTGGCGACCTTCGGGCACACTGAAACCTTCGGGCAGTGCGTCGAGTGCCTGGAAGCAGAGCTCGCAGGGCACTTGTCCCTCGTACTTGGCGAGGATCTGTGTGCGGAACTGCTCCTCGAAATCCTTACGGATGACCCACACAATCTTGCCGAAGCCGGCCTGAATGGCGTCGTAAATACTGTAATCCATGATTGTCTCGCCGTTGGGACCCAGTCCGTCGAGCTGTTTCAGACCGCCATAACGGCTGCCCATACCTGCTGCAAGCAGAAAAAGAGTTGGTTTCATATGCTTTGTTTTTTTGAGTTATTTTAATTTGCGTGCAAAGGTACGAATTATTTTTCAGACAGACGAACAGAGAAAGATAAAATTAATTAAACCGCAAAAAAATTAGAACGGATAGCCGATGGCGAAATGGAGGGTGTGGAGATCCTTGAAGCGCTGGGCATTGAAGAAATAGTGGTTGATGCCGTTGTCGCAGGGGATATGGATGGCAAAACCCCAGTCGAGACGGATGACGAGGAAGCCCAAGTCGTAACGTAGACCTACACCCGTGCCGAGGGCGATATCCTTGAAGAAGCGCGAGGGTTTGAAATACATCTTGTCAAGCCAGTCGGCCGTGAAGAGTAATAAGGCTTCAACCTTCTCCGTATCTTCTTCGGTCAGGCCGAGGCGCTCGAAGGCATCATCGGGTATATCCATATCCAGATGACCCAGTCGCCAGACGTTGCCTGCATCGAAGAAGACGGCTCCCTTCAAGTTGCCGAAGAGGGGTGTCCGGTATTCGAGATTAGTCACCAGCTTCATGTCACCGTTACGCATCAGGTAGAAGGTTTGCTTGGACAAACGGTCCTCTTTGCCATAGTCGGAGAAAGAACCTGGACCAATGGCGCGCACAGAGAAGGCACGGATGCTGTTGGCACCACCCACAAAGAACTCTTCGCTGTAGGGGGCGTCAAAGCTGTTGCCATAATTGTAGATGTAGCCGGCATTGACGTGGGCTACGAGGCTCGATGCGTCGCCTACAGCCCATGTCTTGGTGAAGTCGGTCTCGAACTTGAGGAACTGGGCATAGGGGTTCTTGAAGAGCTTTTTCTGCTTCTCGTTGAAATCCTTGCCTCGTATTACGTCGATGAGTGACATGATATTGCCTGACTCCTGGAGGGTAATCTCCCAGCGGATGGGATTGCGCAACGTCTTGGGACTGGTATATGTATAGGTGTAGCGCATCTTCGGGATGAAGTAGTCGCCCAACGTACGGTCGAGATAGGGGTTATTTTCGAGCAGTGTTTTATACTTTTCCGTAACGGTATTCTTGAACTGGTACTTCAGCGTGAGCGGGGAGAACTCGTGGCGGCTGGTGGCCGTCTTCTGCCAACGATAGGTCCACTCGCCTGAAACGATGTGCATCTCGTAATAGTCGGGGCGACGGATGATATCGGCTGACACTTGTGCGAAAGTGGAAGGTGCCGTGTAGTAACGTCGACGGCGGATGGGGCGGCCGTTCTTGTCGCGACGGATGCGATTGGGATTGTAGAAGGGAATGAGCAGGCGGGGGAACTCAAGGGAGATGTCGCCACCAAACTGGTAGTTGCTGTTGCCTGAGCCTCCACTGGTCGAGAACTCGTAGGAGCCGTGCAGGTTGATGTCGAGCTTCTCGCCTGCACGGAAGGCGTTACGCTTGGTAAAACCGATCTTTGCCAATGGACCGTAGCGGCCGTTGCTGCGCCCGATGGCGTTGCCTTCGATATAGAAGTCGTAGGGCTTGTCGAATACGCAGTTCAGGTGCAGGTCGAGGGTATCGGTATCAGGACGAGGTGTAAACTGGAAGTCGGTACTGCTGAACACACCGTTGGAGTTGATAAGCGAGGCCGACTCCATGTGCTTCTCGTAACTGTACTCCTGACGGGGTCGCAGGGTCAGGTCCCTGAGGATGATACCTGGACGGATGGGTGGTTTCTTGCCGTTGAAATGGATCGTCAGGTGGCGCCGCTTGATGGAGTCGTTGAGCTGCTCGCGAATAGACTTGCGGAACTGCACGTCGATGTTGCCGATATACCACTTCTTGAGGGCTTCCTGGGGCAGTCCGTTTGCTAGCTGGAAACGGAGCTGGGCCTTGTTCTCGACGGCAAAGGTGTCGGCCAGATAGGAGGCATAGCCCGTGTTATAGAAATAGTAACCGTTGTTGCGGAAAAGGTTGCTGACGCGTGCACGCTCTCCATCGAGGGCCGTGAGGCTGAAGGGGGTATCGCGCTTGACGAGACTTCCCTCGCTGGTGGAGTCGATGAGTGTCTGCATAGGGGTGGGGAAGTTGACGTAGGACACGGAGTCGAGCCTGTAGAGGGAGTCGAGCGTGATGGTGTAGCCTATCTTGCACTTCTTGGGATTCTTCTGAGGTACCAACTCGTAGGTCACGTCAGCACGGAAATAACCGTTGTTCTGGAGTACAGAACGTGCTACGGAGGCACGGAGGGTGGGGTTCACCTGACTCATCAGCACAGGGGGCTTGCCAAAGCTCTTGGTCATCCATTTGGCGAAGCCGGAGTCCTTACCAGAGTATTTGTTGTAGACCCAGAGGTGCCACGACCAGGGTACAGTGTAGTAGCTGCTGCCGAAGAGTGAGCCGTTGGGCTCTGTGGCGAGGGCTGCCTCTACCTCTTCCTTCGTGGTGGTGAGGTGTTCCTCGTAAGGGTCATCCTTCTTCTCGTCGGCATAGGTGATCTTCGTCAGACCCGTGAAGAGCTGTTCGTCATCGGGTATGCCTTTCGTCATCGAGCAGGAGGCGAGGAGCACTGTTGCTAATATATATAGGATACTACTTCGTTTCATGAGTCACTCGGATTGTGTCGTTAGGGATACTGTCGCGTGGCGTCGTTGATGGGCGCATCGTGGGCTGTGGCTGTCGCATCGTGGGTTGTGGCTCTTTCTTCCAGAAGCGGAAGATGTCCCAGAAGTTGCTCAGCTTGCGACGCCAGATGAAACCTGCTCCGTATTCGCTGGTATAGCCGTCGAGCCAGTCGTAGGCATTCT